>CALGFH010000344.1 GCA_937881255.1 uncultured Actinomycetes bacterium | reverse complement strand
GTTCACCCGCTGCAGGATCTCGAGGTTCTGCCAGGCGGTCAGGGCCACCCCGTTGCTCTCGAGGGCGGACCAGGGGGCCAGGACCAGCTTGGAGCCGTCGCGCGCCTCCACGAACTGGCGCAGCTGGTCCACCTGGTCGGGTGGGATGCCCTTGTAGAGGATCACCACGTAGCCGTGCTCCTGGTTGTGGACCAGGGCCCGCATGTCCTGGTCGGTCTGGTAGACGCCGGGCGGCAGCGGGGTGGCCAGGTGGTCGCCGGAGGTCGGCGGGTTGGAGTTCCAGTTGTCGGGCTGCTCGCCGGGGTCGATGTGGTCCTGGCCGGCCATCGGGAAGGTCCTGACGCCCTCGGAGCCGGCCTGCTCCCGGCCGGCGGCCAGCGCCTCGGCGGCCACCGGCTGGTTCTCGGCCTGCGGCTCGTCGCGGCCCATGAACACGATCAGCCCGACCAGGGCCAGGAGCGAGAGCACCGCCACCGCGCTCCACAGCAGGGTCCGCTGCCGGCGCCGCTTCTCCTCCAGCCTTCTGGCCGCGGCCCCCCGGGCCAGCTTGCCCTTGTCGGGCTGGCGGGACTTGGCGGCCGTGCCCGAGCCCTTGCCGGCCGTGCCCGAGCCCTTGCCGGGCTGGCGCTTGCCGGCCGGTGCCGGCTTCGTCTTGGGCTTGCGGGTGTCGGCCATCGGTGCGCTCCGGATCCTGATGGGAAAGGCGGTATCCAGAGATTCTAGCGGGGTAGGGGTCGGACGGCGGACGAGCGGCCGATGGAGGCGATGGGGCATGGGCGTGCTGCGCACCAAGTCGATCGAGCAGTCGATCCGGGACACCGAGGAGTCCGAGCACAAGCTCAAGAAGGACCTGTCGGCCTGGGACCTCACCGTCTTCGGGATCGGGGTGATCATCGGGACCGGCATCTTCGTGCTCACCGGGATCGCCGCCGCCACCAAGGCCGGCCCGGCGGTGTCGCTGTCGTTCGTGCTCGCCGGCGTCGCCTGCGCCCTGGCCGCCCTCTGCTACGCCGAGTTCGCCAGCACCGTGCCGGTGGCCGGCAGCGCCTACACCTTCTCCTACGCCTCCCTGGGCGAGCTCGTCGCCTGGATCATCGGCTGGGACCTGGTGCTCGAGTTCGCCCTCGGGTCGGCGGCGGTGGCCGTCGGCTGGGCCCAGTACTTCGCCTCGGTGTTCCCGATCCCCGAGTCGATCTCCGGGGAGGGCTCGGTCAACCTGGCCGCCGGGGCGATCGTGCTCCTGCTCACCGGGGTGATGATCGTCGGGGTCAAGCTCAGCTCCCGCTTCAACGCCGTCATGGTCGCCATCAAGCTGGCCGTGGTGTTCCTGTTCATCGCGGCCGGGGCGGTGAAGATCTCCACCGCCAACTGGAGCCCGTTCATCCCGCCGCCGGGCGAGGCGCCCGAGGCGGCCAACGCGGCCGAGACCGGCTCGCCGCTGATCCAGGTCCTGTTCGGCATCGAGCCGCTCGCCTACGGCTGGCTCGGCATCGGCTTCGGGGCGGCGATCGTGTTCTTCGCCTTCATCGGCTTCGACGTGGTCGCCACCACCGCCGAGGAGACCCGCAAGCCCCAGCGCGACATGCCCATCGGCATCCTCGGGTCGCTGGCCATCTGCACCGTGCTGTACGTGGTCGTCTCGCTGGTGCTCACCGGGATCGTCAACTACACGGAGCTGAACAGCGCCGCCCCCATGGCCGACGCCCTCGAGGCGGTCGGCTACGACTGGATCGCCAGCCTGGTCTCGCTGGGGGCGCTGGCCGGGCTGACCACGGTCATCCTCATCCTGATGATGGGCCAGAGCCGGGTCCTGTTCGCCATGAGCCGCGACCGGCTGCTGCCCGGCCGGCTGGCCAGCGTCCATCCCCGCTACGGCACGCCCTGGCTGATCTCGCTGATCACCGGGGTGGTGATCGCCCTGATCGCCACCTTCGTGCCCCTGTCGACCCTGGCCGACATGGTCAACATCGGCACCCTGTTCGCCTTCGTGCTGGTGTCGATCGGGGTCATCGTGCTGCGCCGCACCCAGCCCGACCTGCCCCGGGCCTTCCGCACCCCGGCCGTCCCGCTGATCCCGATCCTGGCCGTGATCGCCTGCGTCTTCCTGATGCTCAACCTGGGCACCCTGACCTGGTGGCGGTTCCTGGTCTGGATGGCCCTGGGGTTCGTCGTCTACTTCCTCTACGGCCACCGCAACAGCCGCCTGGCCCGCGAGGGCGGCCAGGAGCGGCCGGCGGCCAGGCGCTAGGCAGCCACGGACTACGTCCGGCCGGGGTGACCGGCTGCCAGGAGCCCGAGGGGCTCCCAGCCGGGGTCGAGATCCAGGGCCTCGGCCAGCGCCCGGCGGGCCGCCGGGGCAGCCGGCTGGAACCGCGCCCCGGCCCCGAGGGCGTGCAGGCCCAGGAGCAGGGTCCGCACGGCCCCCCCGGCGGCCAGCTCGGCCCCGGCGCCGTCCTCGTCGCCCTCGGGTGGGCCCAGGCAGCAGGCCAGCAGGGTCGGGGCGCCGGCCAGGGCCGCGGTGCGGGCTGGGCCGGGAACGGGGACGAGCCGGAGCCGGCGGCCGCCCGGGATCGGCACGGTCCGGGCGGTGGCGAGCGCCCGGTCGAGCACGGCCGGGTCGAGCGGGTGGGGGGGGAGCCCGGCCAGGGGCGGGCCGCCCTCCAGGAAGGCCAGCAGGTCCTCGGCGGTCCCGGCGGTGCGGAACAGGTCCTCGGCCGGCGGGCGGACCAGGTCGCGGGCGGTGCCGTCGCCCTTGGGGCGGGGGACGCCGCGGAGCAGGGCCGCCGGGACCCGGGAGGCCTTGCCCTTGACCAGGTCGGCGGCCGCGGCCACCTCGTCGGCGACCGCGACCTCGGTGACCTCGAGCAGCCGGCCGTCGCCGTCGGCCCGCCCCCGCCAGTCGTCGAGGGCGGCCATGCCGGCCAGGCCGACGGCCACGTCGGTCTGCCCCAGGCGCCAGGGCCGGCCGAGGGTGTCGGTGACGACCACGGCCACGTCGTGGCCGTCCAGCTCCTCGATGGCGGCCCGCAGCCGGGCCGCCGAGGCGTCGGGGTCGGCGGGCAGCAGCACCAGCCGGTCCCCGCCGGCGTTGGACGCGTCGACCAGGGCGTTGGCCCCGACCAGGCCGGTGCGGGTCTCGGCGATGACCAGCCGGCCGCGCCTGGCCACCACCCGGGCGGTCTCGCCCGCCACCGTCTCGGCGACGACCCGCTCGCGGTCCGCCGGGTCGGCGGGGAGGGGGACCGTGCGGCCCTCGGCCTTGGCCACCACCTTGGAGGTGACGGCCAGCACGTCGCCGTCGGCCAGCTCCAGCCCGGCCTCCCGGACCGCCGCCAGCAGCAGCCGGGCCAGGTCGTCCCCTTCCCGGATCTCGGGCATCCCGCCCAGCGGCACCACCAGCACCGGGGCCCGATTCACCGGGGCACCCCCTCGGGGTTCCCCGGACCCCCTCCGAGGGCCTCCAGGGCCGCCTTGGCCAGGGCGGCCGCGTCCTCGACGGTCCGCATCAGGGTCGGGACCACCACCGGCTCCAGGCCGAGGGCGGCCACCTCGGCCGCCTGGCCGGCGTCGACCGCGTCGAGCACGAAGGCGTCGGCCAGGCCGGCGTACAGGCCGGCCACCCCGCGGGCCGACACCTCGGCCCCCCAGGCCGGCAGCAGCTTGTCGGCCATGCCCCGGACCGGCGCCCCGCCGACGATCGGGGTCACGGCGACCACCCGGCAGGGCGCCGCCGCCACCGCCGCCCGGATCCCGGGCACGGCCAGGATGGGGGCGATCGACACCACCGGGTTGGACGGGCAGATCAGGACCCCGCCGGCCGCGGCCAGGGCCTCGACGATCCCGGGGGCCGGCCGGGCGTCCTCGACCCCCTGGAAGCGGACCGCCCGCACCGGGTCGCGGGCCTGGCGCCCGACCCACCACTCCTGGAAGCCGAGGTCGAGCGGGCCGTCGGGGCCGTCGACCTCGACCCGGGTCTCGACCCGCTGGTCGCTCATGGGCACGAGGCGCACCGGCACGCCGAGGCGGCGGCACAGCTCGGCCGTGGCCTCCGACAGCGAGGCGCCCTCGCCCAGCAGCCGGGTCCGGAGCAGGTGGGTGGCGATGTCGCGGTCGCCGAGGGCGAACCAGCCGGGCTCGCCCAGGCGCACCAGCGCCTCGCGGACGTTCCAGCTCTCGCCGGCCAGGCCCCAGCCGCGCTCCTCGTCGGCCAGCCCGGCCAGGGTGTAGGCGACCGAGTCCAGGTCGGGGGAGACCGCCAGCCCGTGCATGCGCAGGTCGTCCCCGGTGTTGCCGACCACCAGCAGGTCGCCGGGGTCGTGCACGCGCAGCAGCCCACGGAGGAACTTGGCGGCACCGACGCCGCCGGCGAGCGCGACCAGCATGGCCTTCCCTCGATCGGGGCCGGGGCCGGGAGCGGCCCCCAGGATAGCGCCGCCCCGCCCGGTGCTAGGGAGCCGTCACCGTGGTCGGCGGGACCTCGTCCACCGCGTCCCGCCCGTCCGCCGCTCCCGTCTGCTCGCCGCCGTTCGGCTGGCCCTCGGCCGTCTCCGGGGGCGCGCTGGTCGGCGGCTCGGTGGTCGGCGGCGGCGTCGGCGGCGGAGTCGTGGTCGGCGGCGGCGGAGTCGTGGTCGGCGGCGGCGGCGCGGCCGTGCTTGGCGGCGTGGGCGCGGGCGTCGGGTTCACCGGCGGGTTGGGCGGGTTGTCGGGCGTGGTCGGGGTGGGCGTGCCGGCGGTGGGCACGGTCTCCCGGCCCGGCGGCGGCAGCACGTCCTGCTGCGCATCCTCCACGGCCGCCTGGACGGCGTCGCGGGTGCCGCCGGTGAGGTTGATCGACCCGCTCGCGGCCGCCTTCCGGACTTCCTCGACCACCCGGCCGCCGTCGGCCCTGACCTGGGTCAGCCTGCTCGCCACGGTGGCCACGGGCGCGCCGTCCTCCGCCGCCTCGGCCACCGCGACCTGGGCGGCCACGACCGCCTGCTCGAGGGCCTTGAGGGCGTTGGGCAGCTGGCTGAACATCCTGAGCCTGACCAGGCTCTCGACCTCGTCCAGGCGCTTGCCGGCGACCCTCGTCCGCTCGCCCGCCTCGCGGGTCGGCGACCACTGCACCGAGGCGATGCGGACCTGCTCGATGGCCAGCTTGAACGGGTACATGGCCTGGCCGGGCAGGGCGGCGGCCGAGGCGATGGTGGCCGGGGCCAGGACGAGGGCGGCGGCCAGGGCGACCGCGACCACGCGGCGGCGCACGTCCCAGGCGCCCGCCGGCTGGCGCACGGGCAGCTGGACCACCGTGCCCGAGCCCTCAAGGATCCGCTGCAGGTGGCGGTCGGCCACCCCGGGGTCCAGCTGGTAGCCGGCCAGCTCGATGCGGAGAACGTCGGCCGCTTCCACCAGCGGGGCAAGCTCGTCGGTGAGCTCGACCGGACGCCCGTCGAGCAGCGCGTCGAGCTCATCGTGCAGCTTGTTTGGCTTCGGCCGATGCATCCTCACCGTTCCTCTTCCTCTTCCTGACTAGTCAGGCGACCGGGGTCGGGTGATGGATACGGGCGCTCCTGTGTCTCCCGCAGGCTACGTAGGCCCAGTACCCTGGCCAGACTGGCCAGACCACGGTGCTGGAGCGCCTTGACCGCGTTGGTGGTCTTGCCGAGGATCGCGGCCACCTCGGGGGCGGTCATCCCGCCGGCCATCCGCAGCAGCAGCACCTCGCGCTGGTCCGGGGAGAGCTCTTGCAGGGCCCGCAGCACGCGGCCGCCCTCCAGGCGCGCGATGGCCAGCTCCTCCGGGTCGACGGTCCCGTCGGAGGCGGCCGCCTCGGTGAGGTTGTCGTCGAGCGGCTCGATCCGGGAGCGGGACTGCTTGCGCCGGTGGTCGTAGAGGTCGTGGCGGGCGATCTGGAACAGCCAGCCACCGAGGGCCTCGACCGGGCCGCGGAACTTGGGCAGCCCCTCGATGGCGCTCACGAAGGTGGAGCCGGTGAGGTCCTCGGCCAGGTGGCGGTCGCTGACCGAGGCCATGAAGAAGCGGAACAGGGCAGGCGCGTAGGCGGTGTAGATGCGGGTCAGCGCCGCCGGCTCGCGGAGACGGGCCGCGACCAGGTCCGCCGCGGTCAGCCCAACCTTGGACACCGCCTCCCGCTCTCCCCCGAACCCCAGCACGAAACCCCCCGACGCTCCCCAGTCCGCCGGTGAGGCTATCCCAAGAGCCGGTCACCGACCAGAGCGCCGGCTCCTGCGCGGCTCGGTGGAGCTGTCCACAGAAAAAACCTTCCGCTTGAAAATGCCACTCAAGGCGCCGCAGAATGCCACCGATGTAATTACGATCGTGATGTTCCAAACTCCCATAAGCGTGCGACCCGGACGCCTCGCTGCACCGGTTGAGGAGGCATTGGATGGGCCCCATCCCCGTCGAGATCCAGCCCTGGTACGAGCGGGCGGCCTGCCTGGATAAGGACGCCGACTGCTTCTTTCCGGAGAAGGGCGGCTCCACCCGGGCGGCCAAACGCATCTGCCAGACCTGCACGGTCCAGACCGAGTGCCTCGAGTACGCGCTGGCCAACGACGAGCGGTTCGGGATCTGGGGCGGCCTGTCCGAGCGCGAGCGCCGGCGCCTCAAGCGCCGCGCCTCCTGAGCGCCATCACGCTCGAGCCGCCGCGCCGCTTGAGCCATTGGCCCTTTACCGGGGCAAATTCCTGTCGACGCCCGATTCGCGTCACTTGCGGGTTGCTTTAGGGCTGCCTGGGAGTACCGTGCTAGCATTCCCCGATGCCCGTGGGGGAGCCGTGAACCCTACGGGCCTTTCGATACACCCCCGGCTGCCCCCGGCCGGCGAGGCCTCGAGAGGAAGGTTGTGCCAGCTAGTCAGCCACGGGTCATCGCGATCGTCGTCAATCACAATGGACGGGCGTTCCTTCGTGACACCTTCCGCGGCCTCGCCGCCCAGACCCGTCCGATCGACGACGTCCTGGTCGTCGACACCGGCTCGACCGACGGCAGCGCCGACTGGGCCCGCTCCCGGCTCGGCGACGACGCCGTCATGGCCGTCAGGGGGCAGTTCGGCCGGGCGGTGATGTCGGCCCTGCGCGACCCCCGCACCTCGGGGATGGACTGGCTGTGGCTGCTCCACGACGACTGCGCCCCCGAGCCGGAGGCGCTGGAGCGGCTCATGGCCGAGGCCGAGTCCCGGCCCAGCGCCTCCATCCTCGGCCCCAAGCTGGTCTCCTGGACCAACCCCGACCGGCTGCAGGAGATCGGCTTCTCGATCGACCGCACGGGCCGGGCCGTCTCCCAGATCGAGGACGACGAGATCGACCAGGGCCAGCACGACCAGATCCGCGACGTGTTCTTCGTCAACACCGCCGGGATGCTGGTCCGGCGGGGAGCACTGCTGAACGTGGGCGGCTTCGACGAGCGCATGCCGGCCTTCCGCGACGACCTCGACCTGTGCTGGCGGACCCACCTGACCGGCGGCCGGGTCCTGGTGGTGCCCCAGTCGCGGGTCCGCCACTTCGCCGCCGCCTCCTCCCGCAGCCGCAAGACCCGCGCCGTCGGCCACCCCCGCTACCTGATCGAGCGCCACACCATCGCGGCCATGCTCAAGGCGACCAGCCTGCGCAAGCTGCCCCTGGCCCTGCTGCTGGCCATGGTGGGGGCGCTGGTCCGCTCGGCCAGCCTGGCCCTGACGGGCCGGCCGGCCGACGCCCTGGCGGTGCTGTGGGCCTGGGGCTGGAACGTCAAGGAGCTGCCGGTCACGATCGTCCACCGCCGCCGCCTGCAGCGGCAGCGCAAGGTCGACGACAGCGCCCTGGCCCCGTTGCGGGCGCCGGGCGGCCAGCGCCTGCGGTCCCTGTTCAGGGGCACGCTCGAGCTGGTCTACGGGGCCGAGGTCGGCGCCCACGTGGCCCAGCGGGCCGACGACAGCGGCGAGGAGCAGGACATGCCCTCGGGGGTGTCGGTGCTGCGGGTGGTCGCCAGCCACCCGGTGGCCTTCATGGTCGCCGGGTTCGCCCTGGTCATGGCCATCTCGCTGCGCTCGGTGCTGTTCGCCCCGGCGATCGCCAGCATCAGCCTCGGGGTCTGGCCGGCCACCGCCACCGAGCTGCTGCGCGAGTTCGTCTCCAGCTTCCACAAGGCCCAGATGGGCTCGACCGCCTCCGCGCCGCCGTCGCTGGCCCTGCTCGGGGGGCTGTCGGTGCTGACCTTCGGCAAGGCCCTGGTGGCCGAGAAGCTGCTCCTGTGGCTGGCCCTGCCGCTGGCCGCGGCCACCTGCACCCGGGCCCTGCGGGTGGTGGTGCCCCAGCTGTGGGCCCGGGCCCTGGCCGGGCTGCTGTACGCGACCGCCCCCCTGGCCACCGGCGCCCTGGCCCAGGGCCGCATCGGTGAGCTGGCCCTGCTGGTGCTGGCCCCGCCGGCGCTGGCCCAGGTGGTGCTGGCCTTCCGGGCCGAGCAGCCGCGCGAGCCCTGGCGCCCGGCGCTGCGCTTCGCCCTGCTGGCCGCCGTGGCCATCGCCATGAGCCCGGCCGCGGTCGTCTCCCTGGGGCTGGTGGTGGCCGTCGCCATCGTGGCCGCGCTGGTCAGGGCGGGCGCTGGCGGCCGCCGGCTGGCCGTCCGCCAGTCGTTGTACCTGGCCGTCGGGTTCGGCCTGGCCCTGCTGCTGCTGCTGCCGTGGAGCGGGCGGCTGCTCACCGGGGCCGTCTTCGCCGACCTGGCCCGGCCCCTGACCGCGCCCGGGCTGGCCGACCTGCTGCAGCTGCGGCCAGGGGGCGGCGGGATGCCCGGCCCGCTGGTCGGGCCGATCTACCCGGCCCTGGCCCTGGCCGGCCTGCTGTTCGCCGTGGCCGGCCGCCGCCGCCAGGTCGTCTGGCTGCTGGCCGGGTTCGTGGCCGCTGCCCTGCTGGCCACCTGGCAGGCCAAGGGGCTGGCCCCGCGGGTCACCGACTGGCCGGCCGGGCTGCTGGTGCCGGGGGCGGTGGCCTGGGCCGCGGCCGCCGGCCTCGGCCTGGCCGGGATCGGGCAGGCGCTGGCCAGGCTCGACGTCCGCTTCAACCTGCGGCGGGTCGCCGCCGCCACCCTGGTCGTGCTCAGCGCCGTCACCGGCCTGTTCGTGACCGGCCACCTGGTCCGGGGCGTCTGGTCGCCGATGGAGGCGATCGACAGCCCGGCCCTGCCGGCGACGGTCACCCGCAGCCAGGCCCGGGTGCTGTGGCTGGCCGGGCGGCCCGACCACGGCGTCGACTTCGCCGTCACCGGGTCGGGAGGCCGGACCCTGCTCGACCCGGGCCGCCCGCCGGCCTCGGCCGCCGACGACCTCGGCTCGGTGGTGACCGACATCGTCGAGGCCCGCACCCACCGGGCCGGGTCGATGCTGCGCATGTTCGGCATCGGCTACGTGGTCGTGCGGCCCGGGGCCGAGGCCGGCCGGCTGGTCGACCTGGTGGCCAGGCAGCAGGACCTCGACGCCAAGCCGACCGAGCAGGCGGCGCTGTTCCAGGGCCCAGGGGTGCCGCAGACCGCCTGGGTGCTCCCCGGTGAGACCCCGCCGGCCGAGGTCCAGGGCATGCTGACCAGCCCGGACCAGCCCGTCCCGGTCCCCGACCCGGCCACCGGGCAGGTCACGGCCAGCGGGCCGGGCACGGTCGTGCTGCTGGTCCCCGAGGCCGAGGCCTGGCGGGCGACCGTCGGCGGGGCCCGGCTGGAGCCGACCACCGCCCTCGGCTGGGCCCAGGGCTTCAAGCTGCCCGCCGGGACCACCGGGAACCTCGAGGTCGAGCGCACCGGGCAGGACCGGCGCCTCACCCTGCTGCTGATCGAGGCGCTGCTGGTCCTGGCCGCGGTGGCCACCATGGCCCGCCCGACCCGGGTGGCCCCGCCGGTCGCGCCCAGCACCGGCATCGACGACACCACCAGCGGCGGCGACCTCCGCCTGGCCGGCCTGGCCCGGGGAGGTGTGGCCCGGTGAGCGACCAGCTGCCCCCGGACAGCGGCTTCGGCGGCCCCGACGAGGACCGCCCGGCCCCCCTGATCCCCAGCCGGGCCGCCCGCCACCAGCAGAAGCGGGGCCTGCTCCGCGGCCGCGCGGCCAAGCCCTCCCCGCCGCCCCGGCCCACCCCCTCGCAGCCGCCGGCGGAGCCGCCGCGCCGGGGGCGTCCCCAGCGCCCGGAGCAGCGGGTCCGGCCGGTTCCCGACGTCCGGCCGGGCGAGCCGGCCGCCGGCGGGGCGCCGCAGGAGCCGAGGCGCCGCCCCGCGCTCAAGGCGCCCCAGCTCAAGACCCCTCAGCTGAAGGGGCCTCAGCTGAAGGGGCCTCAGCTGAAGGGGCCTCAGCTGAAGGCGCCCCAGCTGCGGGCCCCGCGGCTGTCGGACGTGCGCGGCTCCAGCCTCGGCCTGGCCGGGAGCCTGGTCGTGGTGGCCGTCGTGCTGGTCCTGGGGGCCAACGCCCTGCCCGCGGCCAAGCCACCGGCGGCCCCGGTCACCCGCGACCCCTACTCGGCCCGCTGGGTGTGCCCGCTGCTGAGCGGCCAGACCACCCCGGTGACCATCGCCAACGTCGGCGACGCGACCGCCTCCCTGCGCACCACCATCCGCGGGACCGGCCAGAGCGGCGCCCCGGCCACCCAGGAGCTGGCCGGGGGCAAGACCAAGCAGCTGTCGCTGAAGGCCGCCAAGGCGGGCTTCGTGCAGGTGGAGGCGTTCAGCGCCCCGGTGGTGGTCAGCGCCCCCGGCCTCGGCTGCGCCCCCGGCCCCGGCAACCGCTGGTGGCTGCCGGCCTCCGACACCCGCTTCGGCACCGAGACCAAGGTCATCATCGCCAACCCCGACAGCCAGCCGGCCACCGTCGACCTGATCCCGCACCTGACCTCCGGCTCGATCCGGCCCGACGAGCGCGAGGTGTTCGTCAAGCCGGGCGAGGCGGTGGAGCGCTCCCTCGGCGACGAGGCCCCGACCGGCCTCAAGCCGTCGATCGAGGTGATCGCCCGGGCCGGGCGGGTGGTGGTCGGCGCGGCCGTGAGCAGCGGCGGCCGGGCGCCGACGCTGCTGCCGGCCCAGGGCGCGGCCAAGCCGGCCTGGTCGTTCGCGGGCGGGATCAGCGGCGGCGGCCGCCAGTCCCAGGTGCTGGTCACCAACCCCAACGCGACCCCGCTCCAGGTCGACCTCCAGATCACCACGGAGAAATCGACCTTCCGGCCCGAGGGCGAGTTCGGTGAGCCGATCGCCAACGGCGGCACCGCCGAGCTGGCCATCCCCGCCCTCGACGTCAAGGGGCCGTTCGCCGTGCAGGTCCGCTCGAAGAACGGCGCCCCGTTCGTGGCCGCCCTGCGGGTCACCCAGGGCGACGGCAACCAGATCAGCTCGCGCATCGACCTGGGCACGGGCCAGTCCGAGAGCGGCTGGCTGGTCCCGGGCACGCCCGACGGCGGCGACCTGGTCCTGGCCAACCTGTCCACGGTCGAGCTCGAGGCCCGCCTTGGCGACCTCACCGGCGGCGGCAGCGCCGGCGACCCGGTGGCGGTCCCGCCCGGCCGCGTGACCGTCCAGAAGGTCCCCGACGACATCCAGAACCTGGTCGTCCAGGCCGGCTCATCCGGCCTGGTGGCGGCCCCCCTGGACGGCAGCCCGATCGTCCCCGGCTCCGCCATCGGCGGCCTCCCCGCCGGCGGCCCGATCGTCCCCGGTCCCGCCGCCGCTCCCTGACGGGGTCTCGCCGCACCTTCATCCTCCGGCGCCGCCACCTGACCGAGCGCGGGTCGCCGGAACCCGCCCGCCCGCCACGACCTCGGGCCCCATGCACCTACCGGGCACGAGGGGATCGGGCCCCATCCACCCAACCGGGATGGGTCGGGGCCGCACCCTCCCACTCAGCACGGGGAGTAGGGCCCCTACCCACCCGGCACGGGGGTTGGGCCCCATTGACTGGCCCGGCACGGGCGTCGGGCCGCCCCAACTACCCAATCCAGCAGAGGGGTCATGCCCTCGAACAAATGGGCGCCCTTCACCCACCCGGTCCTGCGCCGGGTCCCCCGGTGGGGGAGCGTAGCCGATCGGGAACTGGCGGGCGCGCGGCTATCCACAGTCCCCGGCTGGAGCTACCAGACTCCGGGCTGGGCCTCCAGACGGCCTCGGCTGGGGCTACCAAACACCCCGGGCGGGCCTACCAGACGGCCCCGGCTGTGGCGACCAGACGGCCCCGGCTGGGCTACCAGCCGAGCTCGTCCAGACGGTCGTCGTCGATGCCGAAGTAGTGGGCGACCTCGTGGACCACGACCTCGCGGACCAGCTCGGCCAGGTCGGCGTCGGAGCGCGCTCTGGCCTCGATGGGCCGGCGGAACAGCACGATCCGGTCGGGCAGGACCCCGAAGTAGCCGGCCCCCCGCTCGGTCAGGGGCACGCCCTGGTAGAGGCCGAGCAGTAGCTCGCCGCTCTCCACCTCGTCGCCCCGCGGGGTCTCCTCGATGACGAAGTCGACGTTGGCCAGCCGCTCCCGGAACTGCTCGGGGATCGACTCGACCGCCTCCTCGACCAGGCGCATGAACGCCTCCCGGCCGGTCCCCGGCGGCTGCACGGTGGGCAGGCGCAGGCGGGGCCGTGGCGGGCGGCGGCCGTGGCGGGCGCGGGGCAGGAGACCCCCCTTCCGGGACGGTGACATCGACAGCGCAAACCATAGCGTCCGCATGCTTGACCGGCAGCCTCGGCCGTCGTAGCTTGCCCCTGGCGCCCACGGGAACCGGTAGGGGAAACCTGACAGTTACCGCGGGCGTCGTGAACGTGCTAGCCCGTTCGGGTGGCGCCCTAGCCACCCTTGCGGGCTATGTGTCGCGTGTCTGCGGACGCCGATGGCTTGAGGACATCGCTTCCTCATCCTGAAGGACTCCGCCATGCGCTGCCCCGCCTGCACCTCCACCCGGCTCACCTCGATCCAGATCCGCCTGGCCCCCGACGAGGACCACACCTTCGCCTCCTGCCAGGCCTGCGAGTGGAAGGGCTGGTTCAAGGAGGGCTCCGACGTCCCCCTGGGCAAGGTCCTGTCGCTGGCCAGCGAACGCCGGTTCTGAGGCGATTGGGGCAAGTTCGAACCGGCGAGGGCTAGAATCGCGGGCGTCCCGAGCCACCGCCGCACCCGCCGCAAGGAGCCGCCGTGCCCGCCGCCCTCGACCAGGTGTTCAAGGCCTACGACGTCCGCGGGATCTACCCCGACCAGCTGGACGAGGAGCTGGCCGAGCGGGTCGGGCGGGCGTTCGTGGCCCTCACCGGGGCCGGGACCCTGGCCATCGGGCAGGACATGCGGCCGTCGTCCAAGCCGATGGCCGACGCCCTGGCCGCCGGGGCGATGGCCCAGGGGGCGGACGTGCTCCGGGTCGGGCTGTGCTCGACCGACATGCTCTACTACGTCTCCGGCGCCCTCGACGTCGCCGGGGTGATGCTGACCGCCTCCCACAACCCCGCCCGCTACAACGGCCTCAAGCTGTGCCGGCCGGGCGCGGTCCCGGTGGGGGAGGAGTCGGGCCTGGCCGACATCAAGCGGATGGTCGCCGCGGGCGAGCCGGCCGCCGACGCCGCCGAGCGCGGCCGCGAGCGCCAGGCCGACGACCTGCTGGAGCGGTACGCGGCCCACGTGCGGGGCTTCGCCGACCGGGGTGCGCTGCGGCCCCTCAAGGTGGTCGCCGACGCCGGCAACGGCATGGCCGGGCACGTGGTCCCGGCCGTCTTCGCCGGCCTCCCGTTCGAGCTGGTGTCGATGTACTTCGAGCTGGACGGCAGCTTCCCCAACCACCCGGCCGACCCGCTCAACCCCGAGAACCTCCGCGAGCTCCAGGCCCGGGTGGTGGCCGAGGGGGCCGACGTCGGGCTGGCCTTCGACGGCGACGCCGACCGGGTGTTCCTGGTCGACGAGCAGGGCGCGACCGTGCCCTCCAGCCTGGTCGGGGCCCTGGTGGCCCGGCTGATGTGCGAGCGCGAGCCGGGCGCGACCGTGCTCTACAACCTGATCTGCTCCCGGGTCGTGCCCGAGACGATCCGCGAGGCCGGCGGGGTCCCGGTCCGCACCCGGGTCGGCCACAGCTTCATCAAGGGCGTGATGGCCGAGACCGGGGCCATCTTCGGCTGCGAGCACTCCGGGCACTACTACTTCCGCGACAACTACCGGGCCGACTCGGGCCTGATCGCCGCCCTGGTCGCCCTGGACGCCCTGTCGCGGGCCGGCCGGCCGCTGTCGGAGGTGCTCGCCCCCTACCGCCGCTACGCCGCCTCGGGGGAGGTCAACCGCCGCGTCGACGACCCGGGCAAGGTCATCGGTGAGGTGGCCGGGCGCTACCCGGCCGACGCGGCCGACTTCGCCGACGGGCTGACCGTCGAGGGCGGCGATTGGTGGTTCAATCTTCGACCGAGCAACACCGAGCCCCTGCTCCGGCTCAACGTCGAAGCCGCCACCGAGGCCGAGATGGCCCGGGTGCGGGACGAGGTGCTGGAGGCGGTCGGCGGCGAGCCGGCCTGAACGGCCCGAGGAAGGGGAGCCCACCATGGCCCTTGACAGCAAGCTGCTGGAGATCCTGGCCTGCCCGAACTGCCACGGCGAGGTCGAGTACAAGGAAGCCGAGCAGATCATCGAGTGCCGCGGCGAGTGCCGCTACCGGTACCCGGTGCGCGACGACATCCCGGTCATGCTGATCGAGGAGGCCGAGAAGCCGGGAACGGCGCCGGCGTGAGCGGGGAGACGATCGACCTTCCCGGGGTCACCGGGGCCGCTCGAGGCGCCGACCCCGCTTCGGTGCTCGACGACCCGGCCGAGCTGGCCCGGCGCGACCCGGGCGACATGCTCGGCGAGGTCGCCGGCGCCGGCGGGCAGGCCCGGGTCGCGCTGCGCGCCGCCCAGGCGGCGCCCCTGGTCGGGCCCCTGCCCGAGGTCGTGGTCGTGGCCGGCATGGGTGGCTCCGGGATCGCCGGGGACGTGCTGGCCGGGCTGGCCTTCGCCCGGTCGGCGGTGCCCGTGCTGGCCGTCAAGGGCGACCGGCTGCCCGCCTTCGTCGGGCCGGGCACCCTGCTCGTGGCCACCTCCTACTCCGGCAACACCGCCGAGACCCTGTCCGCGGTCGAGCAGGGCCTGGCCGCCGGGGCCCGCCTGGTCGCGGTCACCTCGGGCGGCGCCCTGGCCGAGCTGGCCTCGACCCGGGGGGCGCCCCTGGTCACCATCGAGGGCGGCCGCATGCCGAGGGCGGCCCTGTGGTCGCTGGTCGTGCCGGTGTGCCTGGCCGCCGAGGCGGCCGGGGTCCTGCCGCCGCTGACCGATCAGGTCTGCGCCGCCGCCGACACCCTCGACGAGGAGGCCGACGCCCTCGGCCCGGGCGTGGAGACGGCCGCCAACCCGGCCAAGCAGGCCGCCCTGCGGCTGCTGGACCGCCTCCCCGTCGTCTGGGGCAGCGGCCAGCTGGGCGCGGTCGCGGCCACCCGCTTCCGCACCCAGTGCAACGAGAACGCCAAGGTCCCGGTCGTGTCCGGCCCCCTCCCGGAGGCCAACCACAACGACGTCATGGGCCTGGAGGGCGGCCTCGGCCCGGGTCGCGAGCTCGTCCTGCTCCGCGACCAGCCCGGCGAGCACGACCGCGACCCCCGACGCATCGACGCCGTCCTTGAGGCCCTCGGGGTCACCGACCCGCTGGTCCACCTGGCCGGCACCGGCCCGGACCTGGCCCGCCTGGCCCGCCTGACCGCGTTCGCCGACTACACCTCCACCTACCTCGGCATCGCCCGGGGCGTGGATCCAACTCCCATCCGCACCCTCGACCAGGTCAAAGCCGCGTTGTCGGCCGAGGCGGGAGCCTCCCGATGACCGAGGGCACGCCGGAGCCCCGCCTCCCGGTGCCGGGGCCCCCAGTACGGGAGGGTAGCCCGGCGGGGGAGGAAGGGGCGCCGGTTGTCCACACCCCCCCGGCCGAGTCCCCCGAGGAGGTGGCGGCCGGGCCGGCGGGGGAGCAGCCGGCGCGGCCCGCGGTGCCCGAGGGGGTGCGGGTGGCGGCGGCGGCGCTGGCGCCGCGGCTGGCCGAGCGGCCGGTGGTGGCGCTGGTGCTGGGGTCGGGGCTGGGGGGCTTGGCCGACGAGGTCGAGGACGCGACCCGGGTGCCGGCGGCCGAGCTGCCCGGGATGCCCGTGCCCAGGGTGCCGGGGCACGCCGGGGCGGTGGTGGCCGGGCGGCTGGCCGGGGTGCCGGTGCTGGTGCTGGCCGGCCGGGTCCACACCTACGAGGGCTACAGCGCGGCCGAGGTCGCGTTCGCGACCCGGGTCGCGGCCCAGGTCGGCTGCCGGGCCCTGGTCGCGACCAACGCCGCCGGCGGCCTCAACCTGGACTACGACCCGGCCGACCTGATGGTCCTGACCGACCACATCGGCGTCCTGTTCGACAACCCGTTGCGCGGCGCCCCCGACTTCGTCGACCTGGCCGGCGCCTACGACCCGGCCCTGCGGGCCGCGGCCGTCGAGGCCGGGGAGGCCAAGGGCGTCCCCGTCCGCCAGGGCGTGTACCTGGCCGCCGCCGGCCCCTCGTACGAGACCCCGGCCGAGATCGCCATGTTCCGCGCCTGGGGCGCCGACGCCGTCGGCATGTCGACCGTGCCCGAGGTGATCGCCGCCCGCGCCCACGGCCTGCGGGTGGCCGCCATCTCGGCCATCACCAACGTGCACCGGCCGGGCGGCACCCCGACCAGCCACGCCGAGGTCCTGGAGGTCGCGGCCATCGTCCGGCCCCGGTTCCGCGACCTGGTGCTGTCGCTGCTTCCTGTCGCCGCCGCCTGATCCGGTAGCCTTCACCCATTCATCCGAACTGGAGGAGGAGCTTTGCCGTACGACGTCACCGACCTCGCCCTGGCCGACGAGGGGCGCCTGCGCATCGAGTGGGCCGACCGGCACATGCCGGTGCTGCGCGACATCCGGGCCCGCTTCGAGAAGGAGCGGCCGCTGGAAGGCCTCAAGGTCGCGGCCTGCCTGCACGTGACCACCGAGACCGCCAACCTGATGCGCACCCTCAAGGCCGGCGGCGCCAGCGTCGTGCTGTGCGCCTCCAACCCGCTGTCGACCCAGGACGACACCGCGGCCGCGCTGGTCGAGCACTACGGCATCGACACCTTCGCCCGGCGCGGGGTCGACACCGACGGCTACTACGCGCACCTCGAGGCGGCCCTCGACACCCGGCCCAACATCACCATGGACGACGGCTGCGACCTGGTCACCCTGCTGCACACCAAGCGGCGCGACCAGCTGGCCGAGGTCACGGCCGGGACCGAGGAGACCACCACCGGGGTCATCCGGCTGCGCCAGATGGAGCGGGAGGGCGCCCTCGCCTACCCGATCATCGCCGTCAACGACACCCCGACCAAGCACCTGTTCGACAACCGCTACGGCACCGGCCAGTCGACCATCGACGGCATCCTGCGGGCCACCAACCTGCTCCTGGCCGGCACGACCTTCGTGGTCGCCGGGTTCGGCTACTGCGGCAAGGGCCTGGCCATGCGCGCCCGCGGCCTCGGGGCCAAGGTCGTCGTCACCGAGGTCGACCCGATCCGCGCCCTCGAGGCGGCCATGGAGGGCTTCAGGGTCGCGCCCATGGCCCAGGCGGCCCGCGAGGCCGACGTGATCGTCTCGGTCACCGGCGACCGCGACGTGATGCGGCGCGAGCACTTCGAGGTCATGAAGGACGGGGTCGTGCTGGCCAACTCCGGCCACTTCGACGTCGAGATCGACAAGGCCGCCCTGGCCGAGCTGGCCAGCTCGGTGGTCCGGGTCCGCGAGAACGTCGAGGAGTTCACCCTCGAGGACGGCCGCCGGATCAACCTGGTCGCCGAGGGCCGCCTGGTCAACCTGGGCGCCGCCGAGGGCCACCCGGCCGCGGTCATGGACATGTCGTTCGCCGACCAGTCGCTGTCGCTGGAGTGGCTGTCGCGCCAGCAGGACCTCGAGGTCCGGGTCCACGACGTCCCGGCCGAGATCGACGCCGAGGTGGCCAAGGTCAAGCTGGCCACCATGGACATCGAGATCGACACCCTGACCGACGCCCAGGAGAGCTACCTGCACTCCTGGACCGAGGGCACCTGATCGAGGATCAGCCCGGCGGGGCGAACCCGCCCTGCTGCTCCACCGGGGAGGGCCGCGCGCCCTCCCCGGCCCGTTCCCGGCCCTCCTGGCCCTCCGGTGTCGCCGTGCCCGCTGGGCCCTCCGGGGCCGCTGGGCCCTCCGGGGCCGCTGGCGCCGCCGGGGCGGCCGCCAACGACCCGGCCCCGGGCTCGGCCCCCCGGAGGGGGACGCTAGCAGGCCCGGAAGGTGGGCGCGCGGCGCTGTCCACAGCCCCTACCGGACCCACCGGGCCTATCGGCCCCGCCCCCACCGGGCCCATCGGCCCCGGACCCACCGCGCCCGCCGGGCCCGGGGCGGCCAGGCGCTGGCGCTGCTGGTAGGCGGCGGCCACGCACTGGAGGT
>CALGFH010000343.1 GCA_937881255.1 uncultured Actinomycetes bacterium | reverse complement strand
GAACCCGTCGTCGTCGAAGGGGCCGATCAGGGCCAGGGCGCGGGGCCCGGTGCCGAGGACCTCCTTGGCCACGGCGCGGACGTCGGCGTCGGTGACGGCGTCGACCCGGCGGATGACCTCGTCGACCGAGAGGATCTCGCCAAAGGTGAGCTCGGACTTGCCCAGGCGGGTCATGCGGCCGGAGGTGTCCTCCATGCCCAGCACCAGCGAGCCCTCCAGGTGGCCCTTGCCCCGCTCCAGCTCGGCCTCGGTGAGGCCCTCGGCCACCACCCGCTCGAGCTCGTCGCGGACGATCGCCAGCACGTCGTGGATGCGCTTGGGGGCGGCCCCGGCGTAGACCGAGAACGAGCCCGTCTCGGTGTACTGGGCGGCGTAGGAGTAGATCGAGTAGACCAGGCCGCGCTTCTCCCGCACCTCCTGGAACAGCCGCGAGCTGACCCCGCCGCCGAAGGCGACGTTGAGCACGCCGAGGGCGAAGCGGCGCGGGTCGGCCCGGGACAGCCCGCGGCTGCCCAGCACCACGTGGGCCTGCTCGGTCGGCTTGCGCCGGACCGCGACCCCGCCGTGGACCCGCGGCTCGCGCCGGCCCTCGCGGGGGCCGATCGGCTCGCCGTCCTGGGTCTTGCCGAAGGCCTCGGCGACCAGCTCGACCACCTGGTCGTGCTCCAGGCTGCCGGCCGCCGCCACCACCAGGTTGCCGGGCACGTAGTGCCGCCGCCAGTAGCGGGCGATGGCGTCGCGCTGCATGGCGGTGATCGAGTCGACCGTGCCCAGTACCGGCCGGCCTCCAGGCTGCCGGCCGCCGCCACCACCAGGTTGCCTGGCACGTAGTGCCGCCGCCAGTAGCGGGCGATGGCCTCGCGCGGCATGGCGGTGATCGAGTCGACCGTGCCCAGCACCGGCCGGCCGAGCTGGTGGCCGCCGAACAGGGTCTCGGCGAACAGGTCGTGGACGACGTCGTCGGGGGCGTCGTTGTGCATGCCGATCTCTTCCAGGATGACCGTCCGCTCGGCGTCGACGTCGGCCGAGGTCATCTTGGAGAAGCGCAGCATGTCGACCAGGACGTCGACCGCCAGGGGCAGGTCGCGGTCGAGCGTCCTGGCGTAGAAGCAGGTGTACTCCTTGGAGGTGAAGGCGTTGGTCTCGCCCCCGACCGCGTCCATGGCCTCGGCGATGTCGCGGGCCGAGCGCCGGCGGGTCCCCTTGAACAGCAGGTGCTCCAGGTAGTGGGAGGCGCCGGCCAGGCGTGGGGTCTCGTCACGGGACCCCACGCCGGCCCAGATGCCGAGGGTGACCGAGCGCACCGCGGGCATGTGCTCGGTCAGGACCCGGAGGCCCCCCGGTAGCTCGGTGCGCTCGAACCCGGCCTCGGCCACTCCGTCAGCTCCCCTCGCCGTCGCTGTCGCTGTCGCCGGTGGCGGCCGGGGCGGTCTCGGTGGCCGCCTCGTCCTCCTCGGCCAGCTGCAGGGAGATGCGGTTCTGGCGGTCGATCTCCATCACCGAGACGAGCAGCTTGTCGCCGACGTTGACCACGTCCTCGACCGCCCGCACCCGCTGCCCCTTCTTGCCAAGGCGCGAGATGTGGAGCAGGCCGTCCTTGCCCGGGGTGAGCGAGATGAAGGCCCCGAAGGTGGTCGTCTTCACCACCGTGCCCAGGTAGCGCTCGCCGACCTGGGGCATGACCGGGTTCATCTGCTCGCGGATCATCTTGAGGGCGGTGTCGAGCTGCTCGCCGTCGGTGGCCCCGATGTAGACCCGGCCGTCGTCCTCGATCGAGATCTCGGCGCCCGAGGTGGACTGGATCTCGTTGATCCGCTTGCCCTTGGGCCCGATCAGCTCGCCGATCTTGGCCACCGGGATCTGCTCGACGTGGACCCGCGGGGCGAGCCGGTTGAGCTCGGTGCGCGGCTGCTCGATGGCCGCCTGGATGACGTCCAGGATGACCATGCGGGCGTCGCGGGCCTGGGTCAGGGCGCCGATCAGGACCTCGCTGGGGATGCCGGTGAGCTTGGTGTCGAGCTGCAGGGCGGTGACGAACTCGCGCGTGCCCGCGACCTTGAAGTCCATGTCGCCGAAGGCGTCCTCGGCGCCGAGGATGTCGGTCAGGGTCACGTACTCGCCGCCCTCGGCGATCAGGCCCATGGCGATGCCGCCGACCGGGGCCTTGATGGGCACGCCGGCGTCCATCAGCGACAGGGTGGAGGCGCACACCGAGGCCATCGAGGTCGAGCCGTTGGAGCTCAGCACCTCCGAGACCAGCCGCAGCGCGTACGGGAACTCCTCCTTGTCCGGGATCACCGGCAGCAGGGCCCGCTCGGCCAGCGCCCCGTGGCCGATCTCACGCCGCTTGGGGCCGCGCATGAAGCCGACCTCGCCGGTGGAGAAGGGCGGGAAGTTGTAGTGGTGCATGTAGCGCTTGCGGTCCTCGGGGTCGAGGGTGTCGACGATCTGCTCCATGCGGACCATGCCCAGGGTGGTGATGTTCAGCACCTGGGTCTCGCCCCGCTGGAACAGCCCGGAGCCGTGCGCCCGGGGCAGGATGCCGACCTCGGCCTCCAGCGGCCGGATGTCGCGCGGCCCGCGGCCGTCGATCCGCTTGGCGTCCTTGACCACCCGCTGGCGGACCAGCTCCTTGGTCAGGCTGCGGAAGGCGGCCGAGGCCTCCTTCTCGCGGCCGGTCAGGGCGTCGCCGAGCTGCTCGGTGGCGGCCGTCACGGCCTCGGCCTTGAGCTCGTCCAGCCGGGCCTCGCGCTCGGCCTTGTCGGCGATGGTGATGGCCTCGCGGACCTGGGCCTCGACCGCGCCCCGGATCGTCCCGGCGATGTCCTCGCCGTACTCGGCGAACAGCGGGTACTCGCGCGGCTGGGCGCCGGCCTGGCGGACCAGCTCGACCTGGAGCTGGCAGGCGGTGGCGATGTGGGTCTTGGCCAGCTCGAGGGCGAGCCCGAGGGCCTCCTCGGTCGGCTTGGGGGCCCCGGTCTCCTCCATCAGCTGGACGGCCTGCTCGGTCGCCTCGGCCTCGACCATGAGGATGTCGACCCCGCCGGCCTCGTTCTGGCGGCCGGCCACGACCATGTCGAAGGTGCACTCCTCGAGCTCGTCGTAGGTCGGGTTGACGATCCAGTCGCTGCCCGTGCGGCCCAGCCGGACCGCCCCCACCGGGCCCGAGAAGGGGATCCCGGCCAGCTGCACGGCCGCCGAGGCGCCGTTGATGGCCAGGACGTCCGAGAGGTTCTGCATATCGGTCGACAGGATGGTGGCGACCACGTGGATCTCGTTGCGCATCCCCTTGGGGAAGGAGGGGCGCAGCGGCCGGTCGACCAGCCTGGCGGTCAGGATGGCCGTCTCGGACGGCCGGCCCTCACGACGGAAGAAGCCGCCGGGGATCTTGCCGGCGGCGTACATGCGCTCCTCGACGTCGACCGTCAGGGGCATGAAGTCGAGCTGCTCTTTGGGATGCTTGCCGGCCGTGGCGGTGACCAGCAGCTGGGTCTCGCCCAGCCCGATGAGAACGGCGCCGCCTGCCTGCTTGGCCAGCTTGCCGGTCTCCAGATAGAGATCACGGCCGCCGACGGAACCTTGCACACGATGAACTGCCATAGATGAGGTCTCTCCCTCTTCCTCTGCCGCCTCGGGGTTGCCCGGGGCGAACCTGTGCCCGGCCGCGGTCGCGGCCGAAGCTGCCTGCTCGGGCGGGAGCCGGGGGACGAGGTGCCAGTTCTCAGTCGAAAGGCCTGGGCGCGGCGGCTGGGTGCCTCGGCGTTCCAGGGCTCACCACTGACAACTGACATCGACCGCTCGTCCGGCTCACCGGTCGGCAGGGCGTTGCTCAGCGCGCCAGGAGCATCATCCTCCTCCGCGCGCCGCTTGCGTCCACCCCGGTCAGCGGCGCAGGCCGAGGCGTTCGATGAGCGCCCGGTAGCGGGCGACATCGTTGTTCTGGAGGTAGCGGAGCAGCCGGCGGCGGCGGCCGACCATCTGCAGCAGGCCGCGGCGCGAGTGGTGGTCGTGCTTGTGGACCTTGAGATGCTCGGTGAGCTGGTTGATGCGGGTGGTCAGCAGGGCCACCTGGACCTCGGGCGAGCCGGTGTCGCCTTCCTTGGTCGCGTACTCCGTGATGATCTTGGTCTTGTCGTCCTTGACCAGCATGCTGCTACCTCTTCCCATGACGTTGCGGATTCTGCCCGGGGGCCCCGGCTGGCGCTGGATCGGCGCGGCCAGGGGTCCCGCGTCCCGGACGGTCGCCGGGCCGTAACGGCCCAGCCACCCGCGCAAGGGTAGCACGGGCGGGGCCGTGGGCGCCGGAACCCGCTGCTCAGGGGGCCAGCTAGCGGAACGGCAGGGCGTCGTAGACCGGGTCGCTGGCCATCCCGGCGATACCCAGGACGATCACCAGGGCCAGGAACCCGATGCCGACCCAGCCGAGCACGATCCCGGCGGTGGCCATGCCCCGGCCGTCCTGCATGCCCTGGCGCTCGGCGATCTGCCGGCGGGCGATGTAGCCGAACACCAGGGCCAGCACCGACCCGATCCAGTAGATCCAGAGGATGCCGAGGACCAGCGAGGCCACGGCGAGCCCGTTGGTGCTGCTGGCCCGGTAGCCGGGGGCGAACGGGCGGGCCCCGAGCCGGGCGTCGGTCCCGCAGTTGCGGCAGACCGGCTCGGCGGCCGCGGTCGGCCAGCCGCACCGCGGGCATTGCCGGGTCATCGCCGGCTGCACTCCCTGTGGCGGGGGTGCTGGCCCCCACACGCTCGGCCGATCGTCGCTCACGCTGGCCCCCTTGGCACCAGGCTCGGTTGCCGTCGCCTACAAGATCGGCAGCCTTCGGCGATCGCCTGAACCGGTGGCCCGGTGCCGCCGCCGGGCTAGCCGGGCGGCACGGCGGCGGCGAGGACGCCCAGGGCGGCCTCCTCGGCCTCGCAGGCGGCCGTCACGGCCCCGGCCAGGGCGCCCAGCAGCGCGACCGCCTCGGCGTCGTCGCCCGGGAACCGCGGCCGCCAGCGGTCGCGCAGGGCCCACAGGCCGGCGGCGGTGGCGGCCGCCTCCTCCTGGGCGGCGTCGCCCCCCTCGACCTGGGCCTGGAGCCGGTCGGTGAGGCGGCGGGCCTCGGCGAACGGCTCGCGGCCGGCGGGCAGGGCGACCTCGGCCACCTGGTGCCAGCGGTCGGCGGCCTCCCGGTAGGCGGCCGCCGCCTTGCCGAGGGCCGGGGCGTCGAGCAGCCCGGCCGCCTCGTCCAGGAACTCGGCGTAGAGCCCCCGCAGGTTGCCGCCGTCCCACCCGCCCGCCGGCTCCAGGTTCTCGTAGACCGAGAGGCAGGCGTGGAACAGGCTGACCCGGCCGGCGAACACCTTGGGCCAGCCCTTGGCGTTGCCCGGGTCGGTGAGCAGCCGGGCCCACTTGCGGAAGGCGGGCAGCGAGAACGAGTCCGACCGCTGGCCGAGGTGCTCGGCCTGCTCGGCCAGACCCTCGCGGACCGCCCGGCGCAGCCCCTCGGTGTCGAGCTCGGCCGCCGGGGCGTCCAGCACCAGCAGCCGGTGCTTGTAGGAGCCGACCCGGGCCCTGGCCGCGGCCAGGGCGTCGAGGGGGACGGTGAGGGGGGCCCGGTTGCGGTCGTCGACCAGGGCCACCCCGGCCTCGTCGTCGATGCCGTAGACGGTCACCGGGGGGCCGCCGTGGCCCTCCAGCCAGGCCGGCAGGTGCCGGTAGCCGAGGAGCTGCTGGTCGGCCCAGGCGATCGCGGGCACGCCCTGGCCGACCGCGTCCCGCAGCTCGGCCTCGGCCTTCCTGGCCGAGCCGGTCTCGAGCACCCTCGCCGGCACGTTGAGCCGCTGGCACGCCTTCCTGGCCCACCGGTCCGGGTACTGCCAGTTGTTGCGGAACCCGAGGACCAGCGAGGGCAGGTTGTGGGCCTTGAACTCCCACAGGATGTAGCCGGCCCCGAGCCCGCCCCCGGCCCCCAGGACCATGGCCTCGGACAGGGGCTGGCCGGTGTGGGGGGCAACCAGGCCCCGGTTGGCCAGCACCCCGGCGATCGCGTGGGTGTCGGGGTGGACCCCGCCCAGCAGGAGGTACTCGGCCGGCGGGAGGGCGTTGAGGACGTGGCGCCGGGCGGTGGTGTAGCTCTCGCCGGTCCGGGCCATGCGGGCGCGGATGCGCTCCTTCAGGTGCTTGTGCGCGGTCATGGACTGCTCCATTCGCGGCAGAGCGGCCGGGCCCCACGCTCCCATGCCACTCCGCCAGGCGATGGAGTCCGACCAGCGCCAGGCGATCCCGAGGACAGCCATCCCCTTCGCCCCCGCGAGGCCGGGTCGCGTGGAGACCCGGTCAGGGGGTCGGGCGTGAGAACCCGCCGACCCGACTGTACCAGCCGGCGACCACGGCGCTACGTCTCGTCGATCCGCTCCTCCAGCAGGACGGTCACGGTGTCACCGGCCTCCTTGCCGATCGCCCGGCGGACCTCCGCCTTGACGGGCAGCTTGTGCGTGCCGTCGCCCAAGGCCATGAAGGAGCTCTGGAACGGGTGGCCGTCGATCGTCCCCCGGACCTTGACGAGCCCGCGGGTGCCGAAGAACTCGACCGAGTCGGGCCAGATGAGGTAGGTCCAGCCGCCCGGGTTGGGGCTCTTCTGCAGCGTGGCGGTGAACTGCTGGTGCATCGGGTCCTCCTTCTGCGGGGTGTCCGGGCCGCTGGTCGCGGCTCACTTGGAGGTCGGAGCCGCCGGGCTGGTCTCGACATGCGCCGGCGGTCAGCCGTCGGCGGGGGCGAGGAGCCGGCGGGCCTGGTCGATGTCGGCCCGCATCTGGGCCACCAGCTCGGCCGTGCCGGCGAACACGGCCTGGCCGCGGAGGCGGTGCGAGAACGCGACCGACACCCGGTGGCCGTACAGGTCGGCGTCGAAGTCGAGCACGTGGGCCTCGACCCGCCGCTCGGTGCCGAACTGGGGGTTGGTGCCGACGCTGATCGCGGCCGGCCGGGCCACCGCGTCACGTTCGTCGGTCAGGTGGCCGGCGTAGACCTGGGGGTTGGTGCCGACGCTGATCGCGGCCGGCCGGGCCACCCCCCGATCCACCGGGGCACCCCCTTGGGGTTCCCCGGACCCCTCCGGCCCTTCGTCGGTCAGGTGGCCGGCATAGACGCCGTCGGCCGGGATGGCGATGCCGGGCGGCAGCCCGAGGTTGGCGGTCGGGACGCCCAGCACGGGGCCGCCGCGGCGGTCGCCGACGACCACGGTCCCCTCGACGGCGTAGGGGCGCCCCAGGGAGGCGGCCGCCGCGGCCACGTCGCCCTCGGCCAGCTCGGCCCGGACCCGGGTCGAGGACACCACCTGGCCGCCGTCGGCGTGCAGGGGGACGGCCACGACCTCGATCCCCCGGGGGCCGCCGAGGGTGGCCAGCAGGGCCGGGTCGCCGGCCGCCTTGTGGCCGAAGCGGAAGTTCTCCCCCACCACCACCGCCCGGGCGGCCAGGGCGTCGAACAGCACCTCGGCGGCGAACACCTCGGCGGTGACCTCCGACAGCTCGCGGGTGAACTCGAGCACCAGCACGGTCGCCATGCCGGCCTCGCCCAGCAGCTCGACCTTGCGGTCCAGGGTGGTGAGCAGGGGCGGCTCGCTCCCGGGGCGCAGCACGGCCAGCGGGTGCCGGTCGAAGGTGACCGCCGCCGCCGGCAGGCCCCTGGCCGCCGCCTCGGCCGCCACCCGGTCGAGCAGCGCCCGGTGCCCCCGGTGGACCCCGTCGAACATCCCGACGGTGACCACCGTCGGCCCCAGGCCGTCGGGAACCGCGGCCACCCCGTCGTACCTGCTGACGGTCACGCCAGCACCACCTTGGGGCGGGCCCGGCCGGCGCTGTCCTGGATCACGGCGACCAGGCGGCCGTCGGGCCCGACGGCGGCCACCGGGTCGCCGCGGCCGGTCGGGTCGAGGGTCCGCCCGGTGGCCAGGGCGGACGCCTCGTCCGGGGTCAGGGCCCGGGTCGCCGTCGAGGCCATCGCCGCCGCCGGGTCGAGCACCGCCGCCTCCATCCGTCCCGGCTCGGCCAGCTCCTCCAGGGTGTGGGCGTCGGCCTCGGCGAACCGGCCGACGGCCGTGCGGCGCAGGCTGGCCAGGTGGGCCAGCGTGCCCAGGGCCCGGCCGAGGTCGGCGGCCAGGGACCGGACGTAGGTGCCGCCCGAGCAGACCACGGCCAGGGTGGCCAGGGGCCGCTCCCCACCGGCCAGGCCGAGCAGCTCCAGCTCGTGGATGACGATCGGCCGGGGGGCCCGCTCGACCTCCTCGCCCCGGCGGGCCTTGGCGTAGAGGCGCTCGCCGCCGACCTTGATGGCCGACACCATCGGCGGGACCTGCTCCTGGGGGCCGAGGAAGCCGGCCAGGGCGGCCCGCAGGCCCGGCTCGTCGACCCGGTCGGCGGCGGCGGTGCCGGTGACCGTGCCGGCGGCGTCCAGGGTGTCGGTCGCGGTCCCGAAGGCGACCTCGGCCAGGTAGCGCTTGGGCTCGGTGGGCAGGAACGGCAGCAGCCGGGTGGCCCGGCCGAGGGCCAGGACCAGCACCCCGGTGGCGGGCGGGTCGAGGGTGCCGCCGTGCCCGACCCGGCGCTGGCCGGCCAGGCGGCGCACCCGCGCGACCACGTCGTGGGAGGTCAGCCCGGCCGGCTTGTCGCAGACGAGCACCCCGTCCACGCGGCGCCAGCCTCCTACCCGACCGGGGCGTTCGCCGGGGCGCCGGTCAGCTCGGCGACCAGGGCCGCCACCACCGCCTCGGCGTCGAGGTCGGTCGAGTAGCCGGCGGCGTACTTGTGCCCGCCGCCGCCGAAGCTGGTGGCCAGCCGGCCGACGTCGGTGGCGCCCTTGGAGCGCAGCGAGACCTTGTAGCCGCCCTCCGGCTGCTGCTTGAGCACGGCGGCCACGTCGCTGGAGCCGTCGGTGCGGACCAGGTCGATCAGGCCCTCGGTCTCGTCCATGTCGACCCCGTGGGCGGCCAGGTCGGCCAGGTCGACCCTGGTCCAGACCAGCGAGGCCTCCGGGACCTGGGTGATGCGGCCGAGCGCGTCGGCGACCAGCCGCAGGTAGCCGATGTCGTTGGTCTCGAACACGGCCTTGGCCACCTCGTACTGCTGGACCCCGGCGGCCAGCAGCTCGGCCGCCAGCTGGTGGGTCTCGGGGGTGGTGGCCTGGTACTGGAAGCGCCCGGTGTCGGTGACCAGCCCGGTGTAGAGGGCGGTGGCGATCTCGGTGTCGAGGGGCAGGCCGAGGCGGCGGAGCAGCTCGCGGCAGAGCACGGCGCTGGCCGGCGAGGCGGCGTCGATCAGGTTGACGTCGCCGAAGCGGGTGTTGGAGGCGTGGTGGTCGACGACCACCGTGCGGGCGGCCCCCTGGAAGGCGTCGACCAGGCTGCCCAGGCGGTCGAGCGAGCCGGCGTCGAAGCAGAGGAACAGGTCGGCGTGCTCGGGCACCTGGTCGGGCGGCACCAGCCGGTCCAGCCCGGCCAGGAAGCGGTAGTGGGGGGCGACCACGAACGGCTCCGAGAAGCTCACCAGCGCCTCCCGGCCGGCGTTGGCCAGGGCCCGGTGCAGGGCCAGGGCCGACCCGAGGGCGTCGCCGTCGGGATGGACGTGGCAGGAGATGACCGCCACCTCGGCCTCGGCGATCGCGTCGACGGCCGCCTGCCAGTCCTGCTCCGAGATGCTCACGCGCCTGACCCCTCCTGGTCCGACCCATCCGGCGCGCCAAGCTCGGCCAGCAACCGGTCGATCCGCGCACCCTGGCCGGGCACGGTGTCGGGAACGAATTCTAGCGTCGGCGCGTGACGGAGCCGCAGCTGCGAGGCCACGAAGGTCCTGGCCTGGGGGGCGGCGGTGGCCAGCCGGGCGTCGGCGTCGGCCCGCGCCTGCTCGTCGCCGAGCACGGTGTAGAAGACGCTGGCGTGGTGCAGGTCCTCGGTGACGCGCACGTCGGTGACGGTCACCAGCGCGCCCGGCTGGTCGGCCTGCTCGGCCTCCAGCCATTCGCCGGCCAGCCGCCTGATCGTCTCGGCCAGGCGGCGGGCTCTGGGGTAGCTGGGCTTTGCCATCGCGATCAGTCCTCGGGTCCGTACATGGTCACGTCGCTGGCCAGCAACTCGACCCCGGGGGTGCGCTCGGCCTCGCGCTCGGCCGCCACCAGCACCCTGCGGGCGTGGAAGCCCTCGCCGGCGACGGTCGCCACCGCCAGGGTGGCCCGCTGGCGCAGGTCCTGGTGGTCGACCTCGGCGACCGCGCAGTTGAGCTTCCGGAGCGCGGCCGCCAGGCCTTTGACGACCGAGCGCTTGTCCTTCAGCGACGAGGCGTCGGGCAGGCGCAGGTCGAGTCGGAGCAGGGCGACGAACATGGCAGCAGGATCGCCCCGGGACCGGGCGGCAAACGCCGTGGCCCCGCGGCCGTCGGGTTACCGTGGGATCTCGACCATCTCGTAGGCCTCGATCTGGTCGCCTTCATGGACGTCCTGGAAGTTCTCCAGGCCGATGCCGCACTCGTAGCCGGCCGCGACCGTGCGGGCGTCGTCCTTGAAGCGGCGCAGCGAGCCGATCCGCCCCTCGTAGACGACCACGCCGTCGCGGACCAGGCGGGCCTTGGCCCCGCGGGCGACCTCGCCCGAGGTGACGTACGACCCGGCCACGACGCCGATCCGCGGCACCCGGAAGGTCTGCCTGACCTCGGCCGTGCCGAGCGCGCGCTCCTCGTACTCGGGGGCGAGCATGCCCTTGAGGGCCTTCTCGATGTCCTCCACCACCTGGTAGATGACCGAGTACAGGCGGATGTCGACGCCCTCGCGGTTGGCCAGCTCGCGGGCCGCCGGCGTGGGCCGCACCGAGAAGCCGATGATGATCGCCCCGGCCACCGCGGCCAGGGAGACGTCGTCCTCGGTGATGGCGCCGGCCGCCTTGTGGAGCACCCGCAGCCGGACCTCGGGGATCTCGATCCGGCCGAGGGCGTCGTCGATGGCCTCGACCGAGCCCATCACGTCGGCCTTGATGATCAGCGGCAGCTCCTGGAGCTGGCCCTCGCGGATCCTGGCGAACAGGTCCTCCAGGCGCGGGGCCCGGCTGGTGGCGATGGCCGCCTGGCGCTGGCGGGCCTCCCGGGTCTGGGAGATCCCGCGGGCGATGCGCTCGTCGGTGACCGCCCGGACCTCGTCGCCGGCGCTGGGCGGGGCCGAGAGGCCGATGACCACCACCGGCTGGGCCGGGACGGCGGCCTCGACCTCCTTGCCGTTCTCGTCGAACATGGCCCGGACCCGCCCGAAGGCGGTCCCGGCGGCGACCGCGTCCCCGACGTGCAGGGTGCCCCGGCGGACCAGGATGGTCGCCACCGGGCCGCGGCCCTTGTCCAGGTGGGCCTCGATGACCGAGCCCTGGGCGCGCCGCTCCGGGTTGGCCTTGAGGTTCAGCTCGACGTCGGCGACCAGCAGGATGGTCTCGACCAGGGTGTCGAGGTTCTGCTGGGTCTTGGCCGACACGTCGACGAACTGGGTCTTGCCGCCGTACTCCTCGGCCACCAGGTCGTACTCGGTCAGCTGCTGGCGGACCTTGGCCGGGTTGGCGTCCTCCTTGTCGACCTTGTTGACCGCCACCACGATCGGCACCCCGGCCGCCTTGGCGTGGTTGATCGCCTCGACGGTCTGGGGCATGACCCCGTCGTCGGCGGCGACCACCAGCACGGCCACGTCGGTGACGGCCGCGCCCCTGGCCCGCATGGCGGTGAACGCCTCGTGGCCGGGGGTGTCGATGAAGGTCACCAGGCGCCCGTCGGCGCCCGCCCTGACCTGGTAGGCACCGATGTGCTGGGTGATGCCGCCGGCCTCGCGGGCGACCACGTCGGTGTTGCGGATGGCGTCGAGCAGCTTGGTCTTGCCGTGGTCGACGTGGCCCATGACGGTCACCACCGGCGGGCGGGGACGCAGGTCCTCGTCCTTGTCGGCCTCGGTGTCCTCCCAGCCCTCGATCTCCTGGAGGGCGTCGGCCTCACTGGGGTCGACGACCTCGATCCGGGCCCCGATCTCCTCGGCCAGCAGGGCGACCGCCTCGTCGGACATCGACTGGGTGGCGGTGAGCATCTCGCCCATCTGCATGAGCACGCGGATCAGGTCGCCGGCGGGCTGGCCGAGACGGTCGGCCAGGTCCTGCACGGTGACCCCGCGGGGCACCCGGACCAGGCCCTCGACCGACATGTCGGAGATGGCCTCGATGGTCGGGGCCCCCATGGCCTCGAACTCTTCACGACGACGCCCGCCGCGGCGCTTCTTGGGACGCCCGCGGCCGCCGAAGCGGCTGCCACCGGGACGGCCGAGGCCGCCGCCGGGACCACCGGGACGACCACCGAAGCCGGGGCGGCCGCCGCCACCCGGGCCGCCGGGACGGCCACCACCGCCGCCGCCGCCGGGACCACCGGGACGACCGCCGACACCGGGCCGGCCGGCACCGCCGCCGGGACCACCGGGACGGCCGCCGTAGCCTCCTGGACGGCCGGCGCCACCGCCGGGACCGCCGGGGCGGCCCTGGCCGGGCTGGCCACCGCGCATCCCGGGCTGGCCGGGACCACCGGGACGGCCACCCTGGCCCATGCCGGGACGGCCCGCGCCTGGCGGGCCCTGACGCTGGCCCATGCCGGGACGCCCCGCACCCGGCGGGGCCGGGCGGGCGCCCGGCGGCAGCGGGCGGCCGCCGGGCCCGACCGGACGGGCACCTGGCGGAAGCGGACGGCCGTCACGGCCGATGGGCCGGGCACCGGGCGGCAGCGGCCGTGCCCCGGGCGGGAGCGGCCGGACACCCGGCGGGAGGGGACGGACCCCTGGGGGCAGCGGCTTGCCGTCACGGCCGATGGGCCGCGCCCCCGGTGGGAGCGGCCGCGCCCCGGGCGGGAGCGGCCGGACACCCGGCGGGAGGGGACGGACCCCAGGTGGCAGCGGCCGGTCGTCGCGACCCACGGGTCGCGGCTGCCCGGGCTGCCCGGGCCGGGGCTGCCCGGCACCCGGCTGGGCGGGGCGTGCCTGACCGGCGCCCGGCTGGGCGGGGCGTGCCTGACCGGCGCCCGGCTGGGCGGGTCGGCCCTGTCCGGCGCCTGGCTGGCCCGTGCCCGGCTGGGCGGGTCGCGCCTGACCGGCACGCGCCTGACCGGCCGGCCCGGCGGCGCTGGCGTCGGGCTGGCCCGAAGCCGGCTGCCCGGCACGCGCCTGGCCCGCCTTGGCCTGCGCGGGGCGGGCGTCGCCCTGGTCCTGCCGGGACTGGCCGGCCCGTGCCGGACGGCCGCCACCGGCCGACGAGCGCAGCTTGTCGGCCACGTCCTGGGTCACCGTCGACGAATGGCTCTTGGCCTCCACCCCCATGGAGGACAGCTTGGCAAGCAGGTCCTTGGACGGGACCCCAAGCTCCTTGGCGATCTCATACACCCGCGGGTTGCTCAACCAGATCTCACTTCCTCGTCATCGCTCGAGCGGGAGTGCCGGCTGGCCGGCGCGACCCGCTCGCTCAACATTCTGTTCCGCAATGCCTCGACGGCGGCGCTGGCCGCCACCGTGTCGGTCACCTTCAATGCTCGTTGGATGCTGCGCCGCCGCACCGCCAGGTCCAGGCAGTCAGGCTGACCGCACAGATAGGCGCCACGACCGGCCGCCTTCCCGGTCGGGTCGTAGGAGACCGTCCCGGCCGGCGAACGCACGATCCGATGGAGGGTACGCTTCGCGGTCGTCGCCCGGCACACCACACACGTCCGCCGCGGCTCCGCCCTGGTGCCCGCACGCCTCGCGCTCGAGCGCCCGGACGTCGCCTCACCACCTGCAACGCCTGGTGACCGCTTGCGCATTCCCACCTCCTCCACCGTCAGCAATCCCTGCCCGCCTCCTGCTCCGTCAGCGCCGCTGACCCTGGCTCGCCTGCTCGGCGGCCTGGCTCTCGCTCACGATGTCGATCCGCCAGCCGGTCAGCCTCGCGGCCAACCGCGCATTCTGCCCCTCTTTGCCGATGGCGAGCGAGAGCTGGTAGTCGGGAACGACCACATGCGCGGTCCGCTCCTGCTCGTCGATCTGCACGCTCTTCACCTTGGCCGGCGAGAGCGCCTCGGCCACGAACTGGGCCGCGTCCTCCGACCAGGACACGATGTCGATCTTCTCACCGCGCAGCTCGTTGACCACCATGCGCACCCGCGACCCGCGGGCCCCGACGCACGCGCCCTTGGGGTCGACCCCGGGCTCGTGGCTGCGGACGGCGATCTTGGTCCGGTGCCCCGGCTCCCTGGCCACGTTGGTGATCTCGACGATGCCCTCGGCGATCTCGGGCACCTCGAGCTCGAACAGCCGCTTGATCAGGTTGGGGTGGGTCCTGGAGACCACCACCCGCAGGCCCCTGGCCGACCGGACGACGTCGGTCACGTAGACCTTCAGCCGGTCGTTGTGCTGGTAGTGCTCGCTCGGCACCTGCTCGGAGTGGGGCAGGTCGGCCTCGATCTTGCCCAGGTCGACCGAGATGTGGCGCTGGTCCCGCTGCTGCACGATGCCGGTGACGATGTCGCCGACGCGCCCCTCGTACTCGCCGAAGGTCACGTCGCGCTCGGCCTCCCGCAGGCGCTGCATGATCACCTGCTTGGCCGTGACCGCGGCGATCCGGCCGAAGTCCGAGGGGGTGTCCTCCCACTCCCGGATGACCTGCTCCTCGTCGTCCAGCTCCTGGGCGAACACGGTCACGTCGCCGCTGTCGCGGTCGACCACCACCCGCGCCCCCTCCGGCGCGTTGGGCTGGCGCTTGTAGGCGGCGGCGAGGGCGCTCTCGAGCGCGCTGATGACCGTCTCGAGCGCGATGCCCTTCTCGCGCTCGAGGAAGCGCAGCTCATCGATCGGGATCTTCACGTCGCCGTCCTCTCGTTGCTGGTGGATCTGGGTCGGGTGCGGTTGCGCGTCACCACGGCAACACCACCTTCCCTCGAACCACCTCGGACAGCGGCACCCGGACCTGGCTCCCCCCGACCTCCAGCAGGACCGCCTCGTCGTCGGCGTCCACCACCACACCCTGGACCGGGGAGGCCTCCTCGTCCTGGCCGTCGCGGTCGATGCTGACCTCGTGGCCACGCTGGCGGCGGAAGTCCCGGCCGGTCAGGAGCGGGCGCCCGAGCCCGGGCGTGCTCACCTCGAGGGTGTAGCTGCCGGCGACCGGGTCGGCCTGGTCGAGGGCGCGCGACAGGTCCTTGGAGACCAGCTCGACGACGTCGGCCTCGACCGGCTCCTCGGCGTCCAGGACCACGCTGAGCACCCGCCCGCGACCCTGGCCGCGGAGGGCCAGCTCCAGCACCTCGACCCCGTGGCCGGTTGCCACCCGGTCGGCCAGCTCTTGGACATGCGAAGGAAGCGCCGTCACGCTCACCGACCTCCCTCACATGTCGCGCGTTGCTGCTCGCCCTCTCGGTAGCGGCACCATTCCAGCTCGTCGCCGCGCCGCCGGCCCCTGACAACACAGAAGTGGGCGCAATGCCCACTTCGCTCCTCACCGGTGCCTGACCTGGCAACAGGCCGGACGGCCATACGTCAACAGGCTGCAAGATAGCACTCGCGACGCCAACCAGCAACCCATTTGACCGCCCTGGCCTGCGCATTTACCCCTCCCCCAGGCACCCCTCCTGCCGTCGTTCACCCGCCTCCTGCCGTTCCGAAGGCTCATCGCCAGATGGCGCGGGGCTGTGGACGACCTGGACGAGGGTCGGCGGCCGGCCCGGCTGGACGAGCAGCCCCCGGCCGGGAGGCCGCCGAGCCGCCTTCTGCCCGCCGAGCAACGGCCCCTCGTCGGGGTCGCCGCTCATGACGAGCCCCGTCCCCCCGAGCTCCCGGAGCCGCTGCACCACCGGTTCGAAGGCCGCCCGCGCCGCCCCGGCCACCCGCCGGGTCAGCACCAGATGGAACCCGAGCTCCCGCCCCAGCCCGAGCAGGTCCAGCAACGGAAGCAACGGGCTCCCGGCCGAGGCCGGCAGGAGGTCGTAGTCGTCGACCAGCAGCACATGGCGCGGCCCAGCCCGGATCGGCGCCTCGGCCAGCCCGGGCGATGGATCGCGGCCACCGGATCGGCCGCCGGACCCGTTGCGCGACGCCACCAGCCGGTCGGGCACCCAGCCCGGCGTCAGTGGTCCGGGTAGGAGGGCGGGACCGGCCGGGGCCGGCTCGGTCAGCTCACGGTGCAGCCGCTCGACCGCCTGGGCGACCGCCGCCGGGCTGCAGGCGTAGCCGACCAGGTTCGGGACACCCGTCAGATCCAGCAGCCCGCGGCGCAGGTCGACGACCAGCACGGCGACCTCCCCGGGCCGGTGGCGGGCGGCCAGCTGCCTGGCGATGAGCCGGAGCAGGCTGGTCTTGCCGCATCCCCCGTCGCCGAGCACGAGCAGGTGCGGCGACCCCCCGAACAGGTCGAGCCCGACCAGTTCCAGCCGATGCTCCTCGACCGCGAACGGCACCCCGGCCGGCATCCCGGAACCGGCCTCGGCGGCGGCCGTTGCCAGGACCGGCTCCCCCACCAGGGTGGGCAGCAGCCGGAGCGGCGGTGCGACCGCGCCGCTCCGGCTGGCCATGGCGCGTCCGAGGACGGCAGCCGCCGGGCCGGGCAGGGCCGCCTGGAAGTGGAGGCGGTCCTGGGTGAGGCCGCGACCCGGCAGGGTCGGCAGGGCCGCGGCCGCCGAGCGGCCGAGCTCTGATTCCAGCGGGTCGTTCAGGCGCAGCTCGAGGCGGCCGCCGAGGTTCTCCCGGAGGCCGGGCCGCAGCTCGGCCCAGCGGTTGGCGGCCAGGACGACGTGGACCCCGTAGTGGATCCCCGATGCGGCCAGCTCGGTGACCTCCGCCTCCAGCTCGGGATGCTCCCGGACGAACCCGGCCCAGTTGTCGATCAGCAGGAAGACCTCTCCGTGGCCGCCGAGGTCGAGACCGCCGCGGCGGAGCTCGTGCCAGGAGGCCATCGAGTCGACGCCCAGGTCGCGGAACCGCCGTTCGCGCTCCAAGAGCAGGGAGCGGAGCTCGCGGACGAGCTGGTGGACCCGTTCGGCCTCCCGGGGGCCGCACACGGCGCCGAGGTGCGGCAGGTCGCTCAGTCGATGGAGGAGCCCGCCGCCGAGGTCCACCGCGTAGGCCTGCACCTCGTCGGGCGGATGGGTGGCGGCCAGGGCGGCCACGATCGTGCAGAGCAGCGTGCTCTTCCCGGTCCTCGGCGCCCCGACCACGGCCAGGTGCCCGGCGGCGCCCGACAGGTCCAGGACCAGCGGCTCCTGGGCCTGTTGGAGCGGCCGGTCGACCACCCCGACCGGCACCCGGAGCCATCCGGGCGCCGCGGCCTCGAGCAGCGGGCCGAGGTCGATCTCGGCGGCCAGTGGCGGAAGCCACACCTGATGGACCGGCTGACCAGCCCCGACGAGGCCGCCGACCAGGATGTCGAGGTCGGTGCTGCCGCGTGACCCGGGTGGGTCGGCCTGCGCGCCGGAGACGAGGGCGGCGGTGAAGGGAACGGGCGAGGACGCGTCCACCTTGATGAGGGCGGAGCCGGGGGCCGCGGGCAGGTGGTAGGCGTCGGGGACGCCGAGGACGGCGGTGGACTCGGCGGCGCTGAAGGTGCGGAGGCAGACCCGGAAGCGGAGGTGGCTCTCGAGGCCACGCAGGCGGCCCTCGTCGAGGCGCTGGGAGGCGAGCAGGAGGTGCATGCCGAGGCTGCGCCCGACCCTGCCGATGGCGCTGAACAGCTCCAGGAACTCGGGGCGGGCGGCCAGCAGCTCGCCGAACTCGTCCACCACGACGAGCAGTGAGGGCAACGGCTCGAGCCGGGGGTCGACGGCCACCCGTGCCGTGTAGGCGCGCAGGTCGGGCTGGTTGCCGGCCAGGTGCAGGAGCCGCTGGCGCCTGGCCAGCTCACCCTGGAGGGCGGCCAGGGCGCGGTCGACCATCGACAGGTCGGGGCCTTGAAGATTTGTGATAAGCCCGGCGACCTGTGGGAGCGGGGCCAGGTCGGCGAAGGCGGCGCCGCCCTTGAAGTCGACCAGCACGAAGGCGAGCTGCCCGGGCGGGTGGGTCGCGGCCAGACCGGCGACGATCGTGCGCAACAGCTCGCTCTTGCCCGACCCGGTGGCCCCCACGACCAGCCCATGCGGGCCGATCCCACGCTCGGCCGCCTCCTTGAGGTCGAGCACCAGCGCCTCCCCGGCCGCCGTGACCCCGACCGGCACCCGGAGCAGCTCCGAACGCGAACGCGCCCGCACTTCCCCGCCGGGTTCGATCGGGCCACGCCGGCCGCCTCCCGGGCCGGTTGGGACGCTCCGGGCCGGGCGGTCGGCCGGACCGAGGAGGTCGAGCAGGCGTACTGGACCTGCTCGCGGCACCGCCGAGGGTGGGCGTTCGAGCCGGAGGGGGGCCAGGCGGCGGGCCAG
>CALGFH010000342.1 GCA_937881255.1 uncultured Actinomycetes bacterium | reverse complement strand
GGGCCGGGTGATGATCCGCGGCAACGTCACGAGGGGGAGATGCATGAGCCGAACGGGCAAGCTGGTCATCGTCGGCGTGGTGGTGCTGGTGCTGGCCCTGGGGGGCGGGTTCCTGCTGTTCGTGAACCGGACGTCGGACTCGCCGCCGCCGGCCGCCCTCGACCCGGCGCCCACGACCACCGCCGGGGAGGCGACCGGGGCCGCCCAGGGGGACGGTGCGGCCAGCCCGGACGGCACCTGGCAGGTCGCAGATGACGGCTCGTCGTACGTCGGCTACCGGGTCAGGGAGCAGCTGACCTTCCTGAGCAGTCCCAACGAGGCCGTCGGCCGGTCCAAGGCCGTGACCGGGACCATGCAGGTGGCCGGGGACACGGTCGAGGCGGTCAGGATCGAGGCCGACCTGACCCAGCTGACCAGCGACGAGACCCGCCGGGACAACGCCATCCGCCAGCGCGGGCTGGAGTCGGAGCGGTACCCGACGGCCACCCTCGAGCTGACCGAGCCGATCCAGCTCGAGTCGCCGCCGGTCCAGGGCCAGGAGGTCCAGGGCGAGGGCAAGGGCCAGCTGACGGTCCACGGCGTCACCCGCCCGGTCGACCTCTCGGTCGAGGGTCGCTGGTCCGGGGAGACCATCCAGGTGGTCGGGCAGCTGCCGGTCAAGATGACCGACTTCCAGATCGAGCCGCCCCGCTTCGGCCCGGTGGTCTCGATCGAGGACAGCCTGAACGTCGACTTCAACCTGGTGTTCGAGCGCGCCTAGGCGCCGGCCAGGATGAGCACCAGCTGGGTCATGTCGAACAGGATGTGGGCCAGGATCAGCGGCCACAGCCGCCGCGTCCGGTGGAAGTACCAGGCGTACATCAGCCCAAGGCCGAAGATGGTCAGGGCCGCCCCGACCCCCTGGTAGACGTGGAGGACGCCCCACAGGGCGGTCGGCAGCAGCAGGATCACCGCCACCGGGGCCCGCAGCTGCTCGAGCCGGGTCTGGGCGTAGCCCCGGACCACGATCTCCTCGGTGACCCCGGCGGTGACGGCGATCAGCACCGCCTGGATGGCCCGGAACCACAGGGGCAGCGCCTCGGGGAGGAAGTCGACCTCCCGCTGGCCGAAGAACTGGAACAGCTGGGCCAGCACCAGGACCAGGACGAAGCTGGCCACCCACAGGAGCAGGCCCATGCCGACGTCGCCGGGGCGGAAGCGGGTGAGGCCGATCCCCGGCCAGCCCTCGTGGTTGCGGGCCAGCAGGAAGCCGATGACCAGGACCGGCGACCAGGAGAGGAACAGCTCGAAGACGATGCTGATCACCGACGGCAGCACCTGGGCCTCGACCTCGGCCGTGCCCTGCGGGCCGAGGGCGATGATCAGCAGGCCGAGGATCCCGGGGGCGAAGGCCAGCACCAGGACCAGGCCGAGCTCCAGCCGCAGCATCCTGGGCGACCCGGGCGCCCTCGGCACCGGGTTGCGCGCCGGCCGGCCGCTCAGCTCGGGCGGCGGGGTCCCGTACGACCCCTGGACCGGCACCCCGAAGGGAACGGTGCCGGGTGGTCGCGGGTCGGTCGGGTCGGCCACGAAGCTCCTTGCAGACGTCGGGAATCCCAGCGTACCGCACGCTGCGTAGTTCTCCGTTTTGTAACGCCTGCTTCGGGGTCCGGCCAGGAGCCGGTCACTCGTGATATCGTGCCGGGCGATCCGCCCCAAACCCACGTCGTCCGGCCAGTCGTGTCGGGCGACGGGAAGGAGACGCGTTCTATGCTCGCCTACCTCGATGCCGCATCGGGCAGCCTGATCGTGCAGGCGATCGTGGCCGGCGCCGCGGGAGCGGCCGTGTTCTTCAAGCTGGGCTGGCGCAGAATCACCTCCCCGTTCCGCCGCAATACCGCCACCGCCGAGGTCGGCGAGCGCGACGAGCGCTGAGCGGCGCCCCCGAAGCGCACACACGGTAGGAACTGAATGAGCGATCTGGAGCTGGAGCCTGCGTCGTTCCGGGACCCGGCGAGCACGGTGGCGTACCTCGACGGCCGGGTCCTGCGTGGCCTGACCAAGGAAGGCGCCGCCGACTTCGACACCCTCGCCGCCGCCCCCTTCTTCGCCAAGGCCATGGACGACGGCAAGCTGGTCAGGACCACCGAGGTGCCGGTCGAGGACCTGCCCCAGAGCGTCCGCGGGGACGCCTGGGTCAAGGCCCTGGAGCACGAGCGGATCCCGTTCGTCAGCTACCCGTACGAGTGGACCTTCTCGATGCTGAAGGACGCCGCCCTGGTCCACCTGGACCTGCTGCTGGCCGCCCTCGCCGCCGACCTGACCATGAAGGACGGCTACGCCTACAACCTGGCCTTCACGGGCGCCCGGCCGGTCTTCATCGACATCGGCTCCTTCGAGCGGGTCCGCCCCGGCGAGCCCTGGGCCGGCTACCGCCAGTTCTGCCAGACCATGCTCTACCCGCTGCTGCTCCAGGCCCACAAGGACGTCCGCTTCCAGCCCTGGCTGCGCGGGGCCGTCCAGGGCATCCAGCCCCAGGACCTGGCCAAGCTGTTCACCGGCACCGACAAGATGAAGCCGGGCGTGCTCAAGCACGTCTCGCTCCACGGGGCCATGGACCAGCGCTACTCCAAGTCGCGGGCCCAGGACACCCAGAAGGAGCTGAAGGAGGCCGGGTTCTCGACCGAGCTCCAGAAGGCCACCGTCACGGCCATCCGCAAGCTGGTGGCCCGCCTCGACTGGGGCCGCTCGGCCTCGGAGTGGAACGACTACCAGAAGACCAGCACCTACACCGACACCGAGCGGGAGATCAAGGCCGCCTTCGTCGCCAAGTCCCTGGAGGGCAAGGGGGCCAAGCTGGTCTTCGACCTGGGCGGCAACGACGGGACCTACTCGCGGGTGGCCGCCGGCCACGCCGACTACGTGGTCTGCGCCGACGGTGACGACCTGGTCCTGGACGGCCTCTACCGGTCGCTGCGCCAGGAGGGCAACCGCCAGATCCTGCCCGCCTACCTCGACCTCTCCGACCCCTCGCCCGGCCTCGGCTGGCGGGGCCGCGAGCGCGCCGGCTTCTTCGACCGGGCCCGCCCCGACGCCGTCCTCGCCCTGGCCCTGCTCCACCACCTGGCCATCACCGGCAACGTGCCCCTGGCCGAGCTGGTCGACTGGCTGCACTCCTTCGGCGGGCGCCTGGTGGTCGAGTTCGTCGACCCGGCCGACCCGATGGCCGACCGCCTCCTGGCCAACAAGCCCCCGGGCATGCACGGCGACTACCGCCGCGAGGTGTTCGAGCGCCTGCTCGAGGCCCGCTTCGACATCGTCGACCGCGCCGAGTACCCCTCCGGCACCCGCACCCTCTACCACGCGACCCCTCGCCGCTAGCCACGGGGTACGATCCCGCCAAGGGGCTGTAGCTCAGTCGGTCAGAGCAAGCGACTCATAATCGCTCGGTCGCAGGTTCGAGGCCTGCCAGCCCCAC
>CALGFH010000341.1 GCA_937881255.1 uncultured Actinomycetes bacterium | reverse complement strand
CGGCCGGGGGCGTAGGCGATCTGGGATCGGGGGAGGTCGGCGGTGGGGGCGTTGCCGACGGTGCCGATGCGGTAGCCGGAACGGCGGAGCTTGGTGGCGGTGGAGGCGGCCAGGCCGGCGGTGCCGAGGGCGTTGAGGACGGTGACCTGGGTGTTGGCGGGGGCGGCGGCGCCGGGGGTCGCCTCCTGGGCCGGGGTGGCGCGGCCGAGGAAGGCGTTGACCACGGTTTCGGCGTCGGGTTGCTTGAGGAGGAGGACGTCGCCGAGGGGGTGGTCGGTGCTCACGGTCACCGGGAGGGTGTAGGTGGCCAGCTTGGAGGGGCTGAAGGAGCGGAAGGAGGCGCCGGTGCGGATCACGTCGCTGACCCGGAGGGCGCTGTCCTTGGTGACCTCGTGGACCAGGGAGCCGACGAAGGCGTTGGCCCGGACCGGGTTGGTCAGGCCCTTGTCGAGGGCGGCCTTGACCAGGGCCTGGAGGAACGCCTGCTGGCGGCGGATGCGGCCCAGGTCGGCCCAGGGGTCGCTGTGCCAGACGCCGTCGACCTGGTAGGAGAAGTAGCGGCTGCGGGCCAGGGCGAGGGCCCGGCCGCCGTTGAGGTGGCGGCAGCCGGCCTCGCGGATGTCGAGGCCCGACTTGGCGTCGCGCGACGGGTAGGGGAAGCGGACGTCGATGCCGCCGAGGGCGTCGACGATGGCCCGGAAGCCGTCGAAGTCGATCAGCACGTAGTGGTGGATGGGGACGCCGAAGTTCTGCTCGATGGTCTTGACCAGCTGGCCGGGGCCTTCGGTGAAGGCGGCGTTGATGCGGTTCTCGGCGCCGGTGCCGGCGATCGGGACGACCAGGTCGCGGGGGATGGACAGCATCGAGACGCGCTTCTTGGCCGGCTCGACCCTGACCACCAGGGTGGTGTCGTTACGCTGGCCGCCGACGTCGCCGTAGCGGCTGCCGTCGGCGTCGTCGAGGCTCTCGCGCGAGTCCGAGCCGACCACCAGCAGGTTGAACGGGCGGCCGCTGCTCGACTTGTGCAGGCCGGGGACCTTCACCGAGCGGATCTGGTTGAAGCGGTAGTGCACGTAGCCGTACCCGGCCGTGGTCGCCACGACCAGGAACACCAGGAGCAGGCAGCATCCCACCAGGAGCCGCCTGCGCATCCGCCGAGCCCGGGCGCGGGCGGCCCGAGAGGTTCGTACCATAAGCGGGCACGCTACCACGCTCTCCGGGTCAGCTACCGCCCGCGGCAAACACCCAGGCCAGCAGGCCCAGGACGATCAGGACGGCCGCGACCAGCAAGGCGATGTCGACCACCTTCTTGTCCCGGTACCGCCGGGTTGCGTTGAACCCCATGCCGCTACAGCTCCTCCTTGCGGATGAGCTCCTCGATGTTCACGTCCTTGAAGGTGACCACCCGGACCCGGGTGACGAAGCGGGCCGGCCGGTACATGTCCCACACCCAGGCGTCGTGCAGGGTGATGTCGAAGTAGGTGTCGCCGTCCTGGTTGCGCATCTGGAGGTCGAACTTGTTGGCCAGGTAGAAGCGGCGCTCGGTCTCGATGACGTACTGGAACATGCCCAGCACGTCCCGATACTCCTGGTAGAGCTGCAGCTCCATGTCGGCCTCGTAGCGCTCGAGATCCTCGGCGCTCACTGGCGCTCCACCCTCTCGCGAGGGGCCTCGTGTGCGCCCGCCCTCATCATCGGCACTCCCCCTCTTCCTGGTCTTCCTGGTCGTTCGTCACCGCCGGGTGACCGGTTGCCCACGGTGCGGCCACGCCCGTGAAGGAGTGGCGATGGTAAGCCGAGGGGCCGAGTCGGCGCAGGGCGGCCCAGTGCTCGTCGGTGCCGTAGCCCTTGTGCCGCTGGAACCCGTAGCCGCGGTAGCGGCGGGCCGCCCCGGTCATGATCTTGTCCCTGGTCACCTTGGCGACGATGCTGGCCGCGGCCACGCAGGCGGCGACCTGGTCGCCCTTCTTGACCCCGAGGACCGGGGCCGGCATGCGGGGCAGGGGGAAGCCGTCGGCCAGGGCGTAGTCGTAGCCGCCCTCCAGCTCGCGCAGGGCCTTGCACAGCAGGGCGATGTTGGCCCGCTGGAGCCCGACCCGGTCGATGGTGTCGGGGCCGATGCGGACCACGGCCACGGCCACCGCCTGGTCGTGGATCTGGGCGGCCAGGCTGCGGCGGCGCTGGGGGGTGAGCAGCTTGGAGTCGGCCAGCCCCTGGATGGGGCAGTCCCGGCCCGGCCAGGGCGCCGCGGCCCGCCTCGTCGACCCCGGCGACCCGGCCGAAGCCGGCGTCCCGAAGCCGGTCCTCGAACAGGGCGGTGGCGGTTGCGAACATCGGCAGGAGTCTAACGGCGGCCGGTGTCAGCGGTCGCGCCGGAGCCAGCCGGTGTGGTTGAGCGGCCAGATGCGCACGAACGCCCGCCCGACCACGTCGGACTCGTTGATCGGGCCGAAGGCGCGGGAGTCCTGGGAGTTGGAGCGGTTGTCGCCCATCACGAACAGCTGGCCCTGGGGGACGGTGGTCCGCGTGCAGCTCTGGGTCTCGGTGCCCGGGTCGAGGTAGTCCTCCTTCACCGGCTCGCCGTTGCGGTACAGGTCGCCGTTCCGGCAGTTGATGGTGTCGCCGGGCAGGCCGACGACCCGCTTGATGAAGTCGCGGTCCGACGGCGGGACCACCCCGATGGCCTGGCCGAGGCTGGAGAAGAAGCCGGCCACCGGGTTGGACGGGCCAGGGACCGGGACCCCCGCCTCGTCGTGGACGAACACGACCACGTCGCCGTGCTCGATGTCGCCGAAGCGGTAGGAGACCTTCTCGACCAGCACCCGGTCGGAGATGTTCAGGGTCGACTCCATCGACCCCGAGGGGATGTAGAAGGCCGCGACCAGGAACGTCTTGAAGACCACGGCCAGGAGCACGGCCAGGGCGACCAGCACCACCGTCTCCCGGAGGACGGCCAGCAGCCCCGGCTGCCGTTCGTCCTCCTTGTGGTACGGAGGCGCCTCGACCTCGGGTGGTGGCGGCGGTGGGCCGGTCCGGTCGCCGAGCTGCTCGCGTTCGTCGCTGGTCTTGCTCAAGAGGAAGGGCCTCCCCGGCTCACGTCCGGGCGGGGCTGCGCTTCTCCTTGATCTTCGCGGCCCGGCCGGTCCGCTCGCGCAGGTAGTAGAGCTTGGCCCGGCGGACGTCGCCCCGGGTGACCAGCTCGACCTTGGCGATGCTGGGCGAGTGGACCGGGAAGGTCCGCTCGACGCCGACGCCGAAGGAGACCTTGCGGACGGAGAACGTCTCCCGGAGGCCGCCGCCCTGGCGGCGCAGGACGAAGCCCTGGAAGACCTGGATCCGCTCCCGGCTCCCCTCGACCACGCGGACGTGCACCTTGACGGTGTCGCCGGGCCGGAAGTCGGGCAGATCGTCGCGCAGCTGCGCGCGCTCGACCACGTCGGTGATCTGCATGATGGATGAGACTCCTTGAAAGCTGAAAACGCGAAAGGGCAGCATAGCGCGACCCGCGTCCACCCGAGAGTAACAGATTCAGCCGGGGGCCTGCGGTCCGTCGGCGTCCTCCTCGGCCTGTTCCAGCAGGTCGGGGCGGAGGCGGCGGGTGCGGTCGAGGGCCTGGTCGCGGCGCCAGCGGGCCACCGCGCCGTGGTCGCCGGAGCGGAGCACGGCCGGGACCTCCAGGCCGCGGTAGACGGCCGGGCGGGTGTACTGCGGGTACTCGAGCAGCCCGGCCGCGAACGACTCGTCGGTGGCCGAGTCGGCGTTGCCCATCACCCCGGGGACGAGCCGGGCCACGGCCTCCAGGACCACCAGGGCGGCCGTCTCCCCGCCGGCGAGCACGAAGTCGCCGATCGACAGGACCTCGTCGACGCGGGTCCGGACGCGCTCGTCGATGCCCTCGTAGCGGCCGCAGCACAGGATCAGCCGCGGCTCGGCGGCCAGCCGCTGGGCGACCTTGTGGTCGAAGCGCCGGCCGTCGGGGGCGAGCAGCACCACCCGGGCCGGCCCCTGGGCCTCCAGCTCGTCGAGGGCGTCGAACCAGGGGCCGGGGACCATGACCATGCCGGCGCCGCCGCCGAAGGGGGCGTCGTCGACGCTGCGGTGGCGGTCGGTGGCCCAGTCGCGCAGGTCGTGCAGGCGGACCTCGACCAGGCCCCGCTCCCCCGCCTTGCCGAGCAGGCCGGTGGCCAGGGGCGAGGCGAAGAACCCGGGGAAGATGGTGACGATGTCGACCAGCACGGCCTACTCCTCCGGGAGCAGGCCGGGGACGGCGTCGACCAGCACCCGGCCCGCGTCCAGCTCGACCGTGACCAGGGCGGCCACGGCCGGGACGAGGGCGCTGGCCCCGCCGGGAAGCTCGACCGAGAGCAGGTCGTGGGCGGCCCCGGGGACGACGTCGGCGACCCGGCCCCGCTGGCGGCCCTGGTGGTCGACCACGGCCAGGCCGACCAGCTGGTGGGGCCAGAACTCGCCCGGGTCGAGGGGGCGGGCCGAGGCGACCGGGATCGACAGCCAGGCCCCGCGGAACCGGTCGGCGGCGTCGCGGTCCTCCACCCCCTCCAGGCTGAGCAGCAGCCGGCCCAGGTGGAGGCGGGCCGCCCGGATGACGGCCGGCTCCAGCGGTTCCGGGCCGTCGGGGTCGCCGACGCCCAGCTCGGCCCCGGGCGCGAACCGCTCCGGGGCGTCCGAGAGGACCTCGACCGACAGCTCCCCCCGCACCCCGTGGGGCCGGACCACCCGCCCCACGACCAGCCGTTCGGGCGGAGGGGTCCGGGGAACCCCGGAGGGGTGTCCCGGTGGATCGGGGGGCACGGTCACTCGCCCTCGGCGAGGACCTCGACCTCGACCCGCTGGCCCTTGGGGGCGACGGCCTTGACGACCCGGCGCAGGGCCTTGACGGTCCTGCCGCCCCGGCCGATCAGCTTGCCGACGTCCTCGGGAGCGGTCCGGACCTCGTAGGTGACGCCGCGGCCGCCGGGCAGCTCCTCGACGGTGACCCGCTCCGGGTCGTCGACCAGCGCCCTGGCCAGGTAGACGACGACGTCACGCATGGGGCGCTACTTCTTGCCCTTGGCCGGGGCCTTGCGGGGCTCGGCCTTGGCCTTGGCCTGGGTGGCCCGCAGCGCCTTGGCGGCCTGCTTGCGCTCGGCCAGGCCCTCGACCCCGGCGATGGTCAGCAGCTTGGCCACCGCCTCGGTCGGCTGGGCGCCCTTGGCCAGCCAGGCGGCCGCCTTCTCGGTGTCGATCTCGACCTTGGAGGGCTCGTTGTTGGGGTGGTAGATGCCGAGGTTCTCGAGGAAGCGCCCGTCGCGGGGGCTGCGCGAGTCGGCGACGACGACCCGGTAGAACGGGGCCTTCTTGGCGCCCATGCGCATCAGGCGGATCTTCACGGCCATGGTGTGGAGTGCTCCATTCTCGGGGTGGCCCGCCCTCCCGGTGGGTCTGCCGCTCCCCGCTGTGTCTGCCTGCTGTGGCGTCCGGGACCGAGGCAGTCTAGCGCAGGCCCATCCGGCGCAGCTTCTTGGGCGTCATGCCCGACAGCTGCTTCATCATCCGGCGGGCCTCCTCGAACTGCTTGAGCAGGGCGTTCACCTGCTGGGTGGTGGTGCCCGAGCCGCGGGCGATGCGGGCCCGCCGCGAGCCGTTGAGGATCTTGGGGTTGTTGCGCTCGCCCGGGGTCATGGAGCGGATGATCGCCTCCACCCTGGCCACGTCGCGGTCGTCGAGCTCGACCCCCTTGAGCTGCTGGCTCATGCCCGGGAGCATGCCGAGGACCTGGCTGAGCGGGCCCATCTTCTTGACCTGCTGGAGCTGGTCGAGGAAGTCCTCGAGGGTGAAGGAGGCCTCGCGGAGCTTGCGCTCCATCTTCTCGGCCTGCTCGCGGTCGATCTGCTCCTCGGCCCGCTCGATCAGGGTGAGCACGTCGCCCATGCCCAGGATCCGGCCGGCCAGCCGGTCGGGGTGGAAGGCGTCGAAGTCGGCCAGCTTCTCGCCGGTGGCGGCGAACTTGATCGGCCGCCCGGTGACGGCCCGGATCGACAGGGCGGCCCCGCCGCGGGCGTCGCCGTCCAGCTTGGTCAGGACGAACCCGGTGACGTCGACGCCCTCCTGGAACGCCTGGGCCGTGGCCACCGCGTCCTGGCCGGTCATGGCGTCGACCACCAGCAGCACCTCGGTCGGCCCGACGGCCTCGCGGATGGCGGCCGCCTGGGCCATCATCTCGGCGTCGATGGCCAGCCGCCCGGCGGTGTCGACCACGACCACGTCGCGCCCGGTCCGCTCGGCCTCGTCGCGGGCGCCCATGGCCACCGGCACCGGGTCGGCGTCGGGGCCGCCGGGGTGGGGCGCGAACACCGGGACCTTGGCCTGCTCGCCCAGCACCTGGAGCTGCTTGACGGCCGCCGGGCGCTGGAGGTCGCAGGCGACCAGCAGCGGCTTGCGGCCCTTGGCGGCCAGCCAGCGGGCCAGCTTGGCCGCGGTGGTGGTCTTGCCCGAGCCCTGGAGGCCGGCCATCAGCAGCACCGTCGGGGGCCGGGGCGACCACTGGAGGGGCACGTTGCGCTCGCCCAGGGTGACGACCAGCTCCTCGTGGACGATCTTGACCACCTGCTGGGCCGGGGTGAGGCTGCGGGTGACCTCCTCCCCCACCGACCGCTCCCGCACCCGGGCGATGAAGTCCTTCACCACCTTGAAGTTGACGTCCGCCTCCAGCAGGGCCAGGCGGACCTCGCGGAGGGCGGCGTCGACCTGGGCCTCGGACAGCCGTCCGTGCCCGCGCAGGCGCGAGAAGGTGTCCTGGAGCCGGTCCGAAAGGGTGTCGAACATGGAGCCCAGCATATGCTGGCTCCCGGGAATGACGCCGCAACGCGGGAGCCAGCACGTGGAGCACACCAATCTCGGACGGACCGGGCTGCTGGTCAGCCGGCTGTGCCTGGGGACGATGAACTTCGGGCCGGAGACCTCCGAGGAGGACTCCCACACGATCATGGACCGGGCCCTCGAGGAGGACATCAACTTCTTCGACACGGCCAACGTGTACGGCTGGAAGAAGGGCGAGGGCGTCACCGAGCAGATCCTGGGCCGCTGGTTCGCCAAGGGCGGCGGGCGCCGCGACAAGGTGGTCCTGGCGACCAAGCTGTTCGGGTCGATGGGCGACTGGCCCAACGAGAACAAGCTGTCGGCGCTGAACATCCGCCGGGCCTGCGAGGGCTCGCTGCGGCGGATGCAGACCGACTACATCGACCTGTACCAGATGCACCACGTCGACCGGGACACCCCCTGGGAGGAGATCTGGCAGGCCATGGACCTGCTCGTGCAGCAGGGCAAGGTGCTGTACGTGGGGTCGTCGAACTTCGCCGGCTGGCACATCGCCAAGGCCAACGAGGCGGCCCGGGCCCGCAACTCGCTCGGCCTGGTCTCGGAGCAGTCGCTCTACAACCTGGCCGAGCGCTCGGTGGAGCTGGAGGTGCTGCCGGCCTGCCGCGACTACGGGGTCGGGGTGATCCCCTGGAGCCCGCTGTTCGGCGGGTTGCTCGGCGGGGTCCTGCGCAAGGCCCAGGAGGGCCGCGCCGTCGGCGAGCAGCAGCGCAAGCGGCTGGAGCGGTACCGCCCGCAGGTCCAGGAGTACGAGGCGTTCTGCGACGAGCTGGGCGAGCGGCCCTCGGACGTGGCCCTGGCCTGGCTGCTGCACCAGCCGGGCGTGACCGCGCCGATCACCGGCCCGCGGACCCTGGAGCAGCTGGAGCAGTCGCTGCGGGCCCTCGAGGTCGACCTGGACGACAAGGCCCTGGAGCGCCTCGACCAGATCTGGCCCGGCCCCGGCGGCCCCGCCCCCGAGGCCTACGCGTGGTGAGGCGATGAGCTTCGACGTGGGCCGGGTGCGGGCGCTGTACCCGGCCCTGGGCGACGGGTACGCCTACCTGGACGGGGCCGCCGGCACCCAGGTGCCGGCGGCGGTGGTGGAGGCGATCGCCGGCGCCTACCGGGACGGGATCGGGAACGTCGGCGGGGCGTTCCCGGCCAGCGGGCGCTCGGACGCGATCGTGGCCGAGTGCCGGCGGGCCGTGGCCGACCTGGTCGGCGGGCAGCCGGAGGGGGTCGTGCTCGGCCCGAACATGACCACCCTCACCTACCGGCTGGCCGCCGCCCTGGCCGCCGGGTGGGCCCCGGGCGACGAGGTGGTGGTGTCCCGCCTTGACCACGACGCCAACGTCCGGCCCTGGCTCCAGGCCGCCGCCCGGGTGGGGGCGGTGGTCCGCTGGGCCGAGGTCGACCTGGGCACCGGCGAGCTGCCGGCCGGCCAGTACCAGGGGCTGGTCAGCGAGCGGACCCGGCTGGTCGCGGTCAGCGCGGCCAGCAACGTGCTCGGGACCCGCCCCGACGTGGCCGCGATCAGCGCCGCCGCCCACGCGGTGGGCGCCCTCACCTACGTCGACGGGGTCCACGCGGCCGCCCACGGGCCGGTGGACGCGGCCGCCCTCGGGGCCGACTTCTACGCCACCAGCGCCTACAAGTGGTCCGGCCCGCACATCGGGGCCGTGGTCGCCGACCCGGCCCTGCTGGAGACGCTCCGCCCGGACAAGCTGGCCTCGTCCTCGGACACCGTCCCGGAGCGGTTCGAGCAGGGCACCTCGCCGTTCGCCGACTTCGCCGGGGTGGTGGCCGCCGTCGACCACCTGGCCTCGCTCGACCCGGCCGCCGCCGGCACCCGCCGCCAGCGGGTGCTGACCTCGATGGCCGCCGCCGAGGCGTACGAGCTGGAGCTGTTCGGGGTGCTGCTGGGCGGGCTGGAGGCGATGGGCCACGTGACCACCTACGGCAAGGCGGCCCGGCGGACCGCCACCGCCTACTTCACCGTCGCCGGCCACGACCCGCGCCAGGTGGCCGAGCACCTGGCCGCCCGAGGGGTCAACGTCTGGAACGGCCACAACTACGCCTGGGAGCTGACCGGGGCGCTGGCCATCCGCGACGCCGGCGGCGCCGTCCGGGCCGGCCTGGTCCACTACAACGACGCCGGCGAGGTGGACCGGCTGCTGGCCGGCGTGGCCGAGCTGGGCTGAACGGCCGGCCCGTGGCCGAGCTCGGCTGACCCCGACCGGCGGCGCTCAACGGTCGTCGGGGAGGGCGGCGGCCACGATCAGGCCCCGGTCCAGGGCGTGGCCGCGGGCGGCCTCGGTGTCGGGGGAGAAGACCAGGTCGACCCCGTGGCCGGCCAGCTCGGCGGCGATCGCCCGCACGGCGTCGTGGCGCTGGGGGGCGACGTCGCGGACGTAGACGGCCAGGACGCGGCCCGGGTGGCGCAGGACCACCTGGCGGTAGATCTCCGGGTCGCGCTCGCCGCTGTCCCCGACCAGCACCACCTGGAGGCTCGGGTAGGCCTCCAACAGCCCTTCGATGGCGGCCAGCTTGTGGGCCTCCCCGGCCTTGAGCCGGCGCGGGCTCCAGTCGCGCAGGAGCAGCGGGCCGCGGGGGATGCCGTGCACGTCGAGGAAGTCCTCCAGCAGGTCGTAGAGGTTCCAGGGGCTGTTGGAGACGTAGAACACCGGGTTGTAGGCCTCGCCGTCGCGGCCGCGCTGCAGCGCCTGGTAGAACCCGGCCACGCCCTCGAACGGCAGCCGGGTGTGGGCGTTGTGGAGCAGGGTCAGCTTGGCCATCTGCCACAGGCTGGTGGCATGGGAGTGCAGCACGGTGTCGTCCAGGTCGCTGATCACCCCGTACTGGGGGTCGCGGGGGACCAGGACCTGGCAGGTGGCGTGGCTGACCCCGGCGAGCGCGGCCGGCTCCAGCAGCTCCAGCTCGACCGGCTCCCAGACCCGCGGGTCGTCCAGGGGCCGGGGAAGGTCGAGGACGACCTCGAAGTAGCCTTCCTGGTCGCTCACGGCCCGGACCTCGTCGCCGAGCGCCGCCCGGGCGGCCACCACCGCCCCCGGGACCTCGTCGCTCTCGAACCGGTGGAACATGTTGCGCAGGTTGTCGAGCACCGAGTCGCCCAGGCGGGAGCGGACCAGCCCGGTCGAGCGCAGCACCCGCCCGCGGAGCAGCAGCCGGGTCGGGGTGCCGTAGCCCCGGAAGGCCTGGAGCTCGACGTGCCGTCGGGA
>CALGFH010000340.1 GCA_937881255.1 uncultured Actinomycetes bacterium | reverse complement strand
CCTGGACGGTGTCGATCGACTCGGCGAAGTGGACCTGGGTGCCGGCGGCGGCGTTCTCCCACTCGGTGGCGATCCGCTCGGCCACGTGGCACAGGGGCAGGTAGGAGAGGGTGACGTCGTCGGGCCCGGCCGCCTCGAAGAACCCGCCCTCCTCGACCAGCGCCTTGATGGCGAAGTCGATGTTGGCGACCGTCAGCATCGCCCCCTTGGGCGGACCGGTGGTGCCCGAGGTGTAGATGAGGGTGACCACGTCGTCGCCGGCCACCTGGGCGGCCAGCTCGTCCAGCAGCCCGGGGTGGCGGTCGCGACGGGCGCGGCCCAGCTCCAGCAGCTCGTCCCAGGACAGCAGCGCCGGGTTGTCGTAGGTGCGGACCCCGCGGGGCTCGACGTACACGATCCGCTCCAGCCCGGGCAGGGTGTCCTTGACCTCGAGGGCCTTGTCGACCTGCTCCTGGTCCTCGGCCACCAGCACCTTGGCCCCGGAGTCGGCCAGCAGGTAGGCGACCTCGGCCGGTGGGTTGGTCGGGTACAGGCCGACGGTCATGGCCCGGACGGCCACGGCGGCCACGTCCGTGTACAGCCACTCGGGCCGGTTCTCGGAGTGGATGGCCACCCGGTCGCCCGGCTCCACCCCGAGGGCGGCCAGGCCGTGGGCGGCCAGCTCGACCTGCTCCCAGTAGCCGGCCCAGGTGACCTCCTGCCAGATGCCGAAGCGCTTCTCGCGCAGGGCCACCCGGTCGGGGGTCTCCTGCGCCCGGCGTCGGACCCGCGACGGCACGGTGGCGACCCCGGCCCGCTCGGTGACGGCGGTCACCGGGGCACCTCCGCGACCGGCTCCCCGGCGGCCGCCGCCCGCGCCTTGCCGTACTGCTCGCCCAGGTAGGCGCGGATCACGTCCGGGTGGTGCTGGATCTCGGTGGGCGGGCCGACGGCGATGGGGATGCCGAAGTCGAGGGCCAGGACACGGTCGGCCAGGTCCATGACCACGCCCATGTCGTGCTCGACCAGGATCATGGCCACGGCCAGCTCCTCGCGGATGTCGAGGATGAATCGGGCCATGTCCTCGGTCTCCTCGACGTTCATGCCGGAGACGGGCTCGTCCAGCAGCAGGAGCTTGGGCTCCATGGCCAGGGCCCGGCCGAGCTCGACCCGCTTCTTGATGCCGTAGGGCAGGATCCCGACCGGCTGCTTGCGGTACCGCTCGATCTCCAGGAAGTCGACGATGTCCTCGACCGCCCGCCGGTGCCGGGCCTCCTCGCGCCGGGCTCGGCCCAGCCAGAGCAGGGCCGAGCCGACCCCGTAGCCGACGTGGAGGTGGCGGCCCAGGAGCAGGTTGTCGAGCACGGTGAGGTGCTCGAACAGCTCGATGTTCTGGAAGGTGCGGGCCATGCCGGCGCGGGCGATGCGGTCGGGCTTGACCCCGACCAGGTCGCGGCCGCCGAAGCGGATGGCCCCCTGCTGGGGCCGGTACAGGCCCGACAGGCAGTTGAACAGCGAGGTCTTGCCGGCGCCGTTGGGGCCGATGATGGCGAACAGCTCGTCCTGGCCGACCTCGAACGACACCGCCCGCAGGGCCTGGAGGCCGGCGAAGCTCAGGTGCAGGTCGTCGACCTGGAGCAGCGGGCCGGTCACGACAGCCACCGCTTGCGCCGCCGGTAGTGCTTGACGTCGCGGAACGAGCGGGCATGCCCACCCTTGTGGAGACCGAGGTAGAACTCGCGCACGTCCTCGTCCTCGGCCAGGACCGCCGCCGGCTTGTCCAGGACCAGCTTGCCGACCTCCATCACGTAGCCGTGGCCGGCGATGGCCAGGGCCATGCTGGCGTTCTGCTCGACCAGCAGCACCGAGGTGCCCTGGCGGTTGATCGAGACCAGCAGGTCCCGGATCTGGGCCACGACCAGCGGGGCCAGGCCCAGGGAGGGCTCGTCCAGCAGCAGGTACCTCGGGTCCGTCATCAGCGCCCGCCCGATGGCCAGCATCTGCTGCTCCCCGCCCGACAGGTAGCCGGCCACCTGCCCCCGTCGCTCCTTGAGGATGGGGAACAGCCCGTAGACCCGGTCCAGCCCGTCACCGAGCTGCTTCGGCCTGGCGTACCCGCCGACGCGCAGGTTCTCCTCCACCGACAGCTCGGCGAACACCCGCCGGCCCTCCATCACCTGGCCGATCCCGGCCCGGACGATCTCGGGGGTGTCCAGCTGGTCGATGCGGCGCCCGTCGAGCGCGACCCGGCCCTTGGTGATCTCCCCCCGGTGCAGGCCGAGCAGGCCGGTGATGGCCCGCAGGGTGGTGGTCTTGCCGGCGCCGTTGGCGCCGAGGAGGGCGACGATGGCACCGTCGGGCACCGTGAGGCTGACCCCCTTGAGGACCAGCAGGACGTCGTCGTAGACGACCTCCAGGTTCTCGACGGCGAGCATCGGCGCATCGGCCTCCCACCTGTGTCCCTGGACTGGTAGATAACCGTCACTAAGGCACATGTCAATCAGATGACACGGTTCGTCCATATGGAGCGGCTCCGGATCCCGGGCCGGGCGGCCTCAACACGGCGCGTACGCGCCCTGGAGGATGACAGGGGCCGGGTGGCGGACGACACTGCCGGAATGGAGCGGTCCGCACGCCTGCCGATCTGGGCCGGACGTCCGCCCTGGGCGGACGACGCCCTGCTGGCCGCCGGCCTGGCCGCCTTCGGGGTCTACGGCACCATCGGCGCCGCCGGCAACCAGCCGGCCAGCCGCCCGCCGGGCGTCCTCGCCTGGGGGCTGCTGCTGGCCGCGTCGGCGGCGGTGGCGTTCCGGCGCCGCCACCCGCTGGCCGTGCTGGCGGTGACGGCCACGGCGACGGCCGTGTGGCTGGCCACCCGGCACCCCTACGGGCCGGTCTTCCTGCCGCTGTGTGTGGCCGTCTACACCGCCGCGGCGTCGGCGCACCGGCGGCGGTTCCCGGCGCTGGCCGCCTGGGTCGGCGGGCTGCTGGTGGCGCTGGTGGCCCTGGGCATGGCCGACGGCGGCCAGGGGCTCGGCGACCGGGTGGCCGACCAGCTTCCCCAGCTCCTGCTCGCCTTCGTGGTGCTGCTGGGGGTGCCGCTGTGGGTCGGGCGGGCCGCCGGGGTGCGGCGTGAGCGGGGGGTCGAGGAGGGGCGCCGGCGGGCCGACGAGGAGCGGCTGCGGGTGGCCAGGGAGCTGCACGACGTGGTCTCGCACTCGATCGCCATGATCAACTTCCGCGCCGGGGTGGCCCTCCACGTCATCGACCGGCGGCCCGAGGAGGCCAAGGCGGCGCTGGAGGCGATCCGCCAGGGGAGCACCGGGGCGATGCAGGAGCTGCGGGCGGCCCTCGGGGTGCTGCGCGACCCCGGCGGGTCGCCGAGGGCGCCCGGGCCCGGCCTGGCCCAGCTCGGCGAGCTGGTCGCCGGGGTCGCGGGCGCCGGCCGGGCGGTCGAGGTGGTGGTCGAGGGCGACCCGGCCGAGCTCCCTCCGGCGGCCGACCTGGCCGCCTACCGGGTCGTCCAGGAGTCGCTGACCAACGTGGTCCGGCACGCCGGCCCGGCCGCGGCCACCGTCCGGGTCGCCTACCAGCCCGGTCGGGTGGTGGTCGAGGTCAGCGACGACGGCCCCGGCCCGGCCGCCGGGCCCGGCAGCGGCATCACCGGCATGCGCGAGCGGGTGGCCGCCGCCGGCGGCGAGCTGGACGCCGGCCCGCGACCCGGCGGCGGCTTCAACGTCACGGCCAGGCTGCCCCGGTGACCCCGGTGATCCGGGTGGTGGTGGCCGACGACCAGGCGCTGTTCCGGGCCGGGTTCCGGGTCCTGCTGGCGGGCGAGGACGACCTGGAGCTGGCCGGCGAGGCCGGGGACGGCCGGGCGGCGGTCGAGCTGGCCCGCCGGGCCCGGCCCGACGTCGTCCTGATGGACGTGCGCATGCCGGTGATGGACGGCATCGAGGCGACCCGGGCGATCGCCGCCGACCCGGCCCTGGCCGGGGTCCGGGTGGTGATCCTGACCACCTGGGAGCTGGACGAGTACGTGTTCGACGGGCTCCGCGCCGGGGCCAGCGGGTTCCTGGTCAAGGACACCGAGCCGGCCGAGCTGCTGCGGGCGATCCGGGTGGTGGCCGCCGGCGAGGCGCTGCTGTCGCCGGGCCCGACCCGGCGGCTGATCGCCGACCTGGTCGCCCGCCCCGACCACCGGGCCGTGGCCGCGCCCGACCTGGCCTACCTGACCGACCGGGAGCGGGAGGTGGTCGGCCTGGTCGCCCTCGGCCTGGCCAACGACGAGATCGCCGGCCGCCTGGTGGTCAGCCCGGCGACCGTCCGCACCCACGTCAGCCGGGCCATGACCAAGCTGCACGCCCGCGACCGCGCCCAGCTGGTCGTGTTCGCCTACCAGTCCGGCCTGGCCGGTCAGACCCGCTCCAGGCCGACGTAGTTCTCGGCCAGGCTGCGGGCCGCGGCCTCGGAGGTGGCCAGGTAGTCGAGGCGGGCCTGCTGGACCCGGCGCTGGAAGGCGTCGTCGCCGGGGGCGCGGTGGAGCAGCCCGGTCATCCAGGTGGAGAAGTCCTGGGCCCGCCAGACCCGGCGCAGGCAGGTGGCCGACCAGGCCTCCAGCGGCCCGGTGGCCCCGGTCCGGTACCAGGCGGCCAGGGCCTCGGCCAGCACCCGGACGTCGGCCACGGCCAGGTTCATGCCCTTGGCGCCGGTCGGGGGGACGATGTGGGCGGCGTCCCCGGCCAGGAACAGACGGCCGTGGCGCATCGGCTCGACCACGAAGCTGCGCATCCCGGTGATCCCCTTGTCGAGGATCGGCCCCTCCTCCAGGGCCCAGCCGTCGTCGGTGGCCAGCCGGGCCTGGAGCTCCTCCCAGATGCGCCCGTCCGGCCAGCGCTCGATCGGCTCGTCCGGGTCGACCTGGAGGTACAGGCGGGTCAGCTCGGGCGAGCGCATGCTGTGGAGGGCGAAGCCCCGGTCCGAGGCGGCGTACACGATCTCCTCGGAGGAGGGGGCGACCGCGGCCAGCACCCCCAGCCAGGCGAACGGGTAGGCCCGCTCGAACACCGCCCGGGCGGCCTCCGGGACGGCGTCGCGGCAGACCCCGTGGAAGCCGTCGCAGCCGGCGACCACGTCGCAGGCCAGCTCCTGGTCCTGGCCGGCGGCCCGGAACCTGATCGCCGGGCGGTCGCCGTCCAGGCCCTCCAGGCGGACGTCGGAGACCTCGAACAGGACCTGGCCGCCCGCCTCCAGCCGGGCCTGGATCAGGTCCTTGACCACCTCCTGCTGGCCGTAGATGGTGATCGACCGGCCGGTCAGGTCGGTCAGCGGGACCCGGTGGCGGCGGCCGCCGGAGCGCAGCTCGATGCCGTGGTGGACCATGCCCTGGCGGCGCAGCCGGCCGGCCACCCCGGCCGCCTCCAGCAGCTCGACCGTGCCCTGCTCCAGCACCCCGGCCCGGACCCGCTGCTCGACGTGGTCGCGGCTGCGCGCCTCCAGCACCACCGAGTCGACGCCCTCCAGGTGCAGCAGGTGCGACAGCAGCAGCCCGGCCGGCCCGGCCCCGACGATCCCCACCTGGGTACGCATGCCAGCTCCTTGGTCGCGGTGCCCCCGGAGATGCTAGACCAGCGTCGGCCGTGGCCGGCCCGAGGGGAAGACCGCGGCCACCTTGGCCTTCATGGTGGCGAACCGGCGCACCTGGTAGCCGAGGTGCAGGGCCAGCACGGCCGTCCCGAAGGCCATCCCGGCCAGCACCGTGACCGGCAGCGGCGTCCCGATGGTGGTCATCAGCGCCAGCGCGACCGTGACCCCGGCGAGCAGGGCGTTGATCACCGCGACGGCGCTGGGCATGGTGAACAGGAACTGGGTCCAGGAGTCCCTGACGTACATGTTGGCCAGGGCGCCGCGGACGTCGTCGCGTCCCGAGAGCAGGAAGTAGTGGGCCTGGGACGGGTCGATCTCGGTGTAGTAGTGCCGGATCCGGTTGATCGCCCGGGCGTAGACGATGTCCTCGATCGAGCTCTGCAGCACCCGGACGTAGGTGACCAGGCCGAGGAAGAGCACCGCCGGGAGCACGGTCAGGGCGACCGCGTAGAAGACCTCGCCCAGCGGGGACCGCTGGGCGACCAGGGCCAGGGCGACCAGGGTGCTCGACAGCGCCCCGACGTACAGGGCGGTGCGGCCGTTGCCCTCGCTGACCGCGACGGCCCGGGCCGTCTGGAGGGTGAAGTGCTCGGTGGTCAGGGCCTGCATGAACGTCTGCTGCCGCTCCGGGTGGCCGGCCGGGGCAATCCGCTCGACGGTTGGCTTGTTCACCTTGGTCACCTTCTGCTCGGGACGAACGCTACCGGTGCCTTGACGCTACGGCTCGGGCGACCCTCAAACTTGGAGACGGCATGGAGGAGATCTGGAGAAGGCCGGGATGATCTACCGCTTCGGCGACTGCGAGCTCGACGACCGCCGCTACGAGCTGCGCCGGGGCGGCGTCCCCCGCCACCTGGAGCCCCAGGTGTTCGAGGTCCTGGCCTACCTGGTCCGCAACCGCGACCGGGTGGTGCCACGGGCCGAGCTGCTGGACGAGATCTGGGGGAGCCGGTTCGTGAGCGACTCGGCCCTGGCCAGCCGGGTCAAGGCGGCCCGCCGGGCGGTCGGGGACAGCGGGCGCGAGCAGGGGCTGATCCGCACCGTCCACGGCCGCGGCTACCAGTTCCTCGCCCCCGTGCGGGAGCAGGGCGCGACGGCGCCCCCGGCGGCGGTGGCGCCGGTCGGGCGGGAGGCGGAGCTGGCCCGGCTGGGCGAGCTCTACGGCCTCGCCGAGCAGGGGCGGCGCCAGCTCGTGTTCGTGACCGGCGAGCCCGGGATCGGCAAGACGACGCTGGTCGAGGCGTTCACCGGCCAGGTCGAGGGGCACCGGGCCGGGCTGGTGGCCCGCGGCCAGTGCCTCGAGCAGCGGGGCGGGTCCGAGCCGTACCTGCCGATCTTCGACGCGCTGGAGCGGCTCTGCCGGGACGACGGCCGGGCGCTGGCCCTGCTGTCCCGTCTGGCCCCGACCTGGCTGGCCCAGCTGCCGGCCCTGGTCGACCCGGGCGACCGCGCCGAGCTGGAGCGCCGGGCCCTTGGCGGGACGACCGAGCGGCGGCTGCGGGAGGCGGCGGCGGTGCTGGAGGCGGTCGCCGCCGACCGGCCGCTGGTGCTGGTCCTGGAGGACCTGCACTGGGCCGACCCCTCGACCGTCGACCTGCTGGCCTGGCTGGCCCGGCGGGCCACGCCGGCCCGGCTGCTGGTCGCCGGCACCTACCGGCCGGCCGACGCCCTGGCCGGCGGCGCCCCGATCGCCGACGCCGGGGCCGAGCTCCGGCTCCGGGGGCTGGCCAGCGAGCTCCGGCTGGGCGAGCTCGGCCCCGAGGCGGTGGCCGCGGTGCTGGGTCGCGGGCTCCCCGGGGCCGCGGTCCCCGACGAGCTGGCCCAGCTCGTGCACCGGCGCACCGACGGGGTGCCGCTGTTCGTCGTCCAGCTCGCCCAGGCCTGGACCGACGCCGGCGTGCTGCGGCCGGCGGCCGGGCGGTGGGAGCTGGCCACCGGCCCCGGCGGCGCCGGTGAGATTCCCGAGGACCTGCGCCGCCTGCTCGAGCTGCAGCTGGAACGGCTGGACGCCGACGACCTGGCCATGCTGGAGACGGCCGCCGTGGGCGGGGTCGAGTTCGCCGCCGCCACCGCCGCCAGCGACGGCCCCGGGTCCGTGGAGGCGGTCGAGGGGCGCTGCGCGGCCCTGGCCCGCCACGGCCGCTTCCTGCGGGCCGCCGGCCCGGTCGCCTGGCCGGACGGGACCGTGTCGGCGGGGTTCCGGTTCGCCCACGACCTGCACCGGACGGTGCTCTACGACCGCATCCCGGCCGGCCGGCGGGCCCGGCTCCACGCCGCCGTGGCGGACAGGCTGGAGCGGGCCTACGGGCCGGACGCCGCCGGCCACGCGGCCGAGCTGGCCGCCCACCTCCTGGCCGGCCACGACCAGGCCCGGGCGGTCCCCTACCTCCAGGCGGCGGCCATGCAGGCCATGGGCCGCAGCGCCCCCCGTGAGGCCATCCAGCACCTGGAGGCCCTGCTGGCCGCCCTGCCCCACCTCCCCGAGGGGCCGGAACGGGACCAGGCCGAGCTGGTCGCCCAGATGACCCTTGGCCCGGCGCTGGTCGCCACCCGCGGGTTCGCCTCCCCGGAGCTGGAGGCGGCCTACACCCGGGCCCACGAGCTCAGCCTGGCCCTGGACCGGCCGTACGAGCAGACCCTGGTGCTGCACGGCCTGGCCGCCGTGGCCGAGTTCCGGGCCCGCTACCACCGCTCCGAGGCGCTCCTGACCCAGATGCTCCACCTCGGCGTCGGCGAGCTGGCCGTCGAGGCCTTCGAGCTGCTGGCCTGCTCGACCTTCCACCAGGGGGCGGCGGCCAGGGCGGTCGGCTACGCCGAGCGCGGCCTGGCCCGGTACCACGACCTGGGCGTCGAGCTCGCCTACCTGGCCCCGTTCGGGGAGC
>CALGFH010000339.1 GCA_937881255.1 uncultured Actinomycetes bacterium | reverse complement strand
CAAGACGGTGCTGTCGCTGGCCGTGCCCCGCGACTGCCCGGTCGAGCTGCACGTGGTCTCGGCCAGCGTGATGGTCGGCGGGCTGCGGGCGCCGGTGCTGGCCAAGACGATCAGCGGCGAGATCACCCTGGCCGGCCTCGGCGGGGAGGCCGACGCCGAGACGGTCTCGGGGGCGGTGCAGGCCTCCGGCGTGACCGGGGACCTGACGGCCAAGACCGTGTCCGGCGACCTCACCGTGGCCGAGGGCGGCGGCGGGTCGGTGCGGGCCCGGACCGTCTCGGGGGCGGTCGCGGTCGACCTGCTGGCCTCGGGCGAGCGCGACATCCAGCTGTCGAGCGTCTCCGGCGACCTGACCGTGCGCGTGCCCGGGGCCAGCGACCTCCGGGTCAGGCTCCAGTCGACCACCGGCCGGGTGGCCAGCGCCTTCGAGGAGCTGGAGCACGAGCGCGCCCCCGGGCGGCACGCGGCCAGCGGGCGCCTGGGCGCCGGCAGCGGCCGGCTCAAGGCGACCAGCGTCTCGGGCCACGTGGCCCTGCTCCGCCGCACCGCCCCCGAGGGGTCGTTATGAGCCCGGTCTTCAGCCACGGGCGGCTGCGGCTGTACCTGCTCAAGCTGCTGGACGAGAGCCCCCGCCACGGCTACGACGTGATCCGGCTGCTGGAGGACCGCTTCATGGGCCTGTACGCGCCGTCTCCCGGGACCATCTACCCGCGGCTGCAGCGCCTGGAGGCCGAGGGCCTGGTCACCCAGAGCAAGGAGGGCGGCCGCAAGGTCTACCGGATCACCGACGCCGGCCGGGAGGAGCTGGCCGGCCGGCGCGACGAGCTGGAGGAGCTGGAGGCCGAGATCTCCGGCTCGGTGCACGGCCTGGCCCGCGAGATCCGCGAGGAGGTCCGCGGCACCGTCCGCGACCTCAAGCAGGAGCTCAAGCAGGCGGCCAGGGAGATCCGTCGCGAGCAGCGCCACGAGAACCGCTCGCGCCGCGGCGAGCACGACGACCAGCGCCGCTGGGACTGGTACGACCAGAGCGTCGACGGCCGCCTGTGGGACTTCCTCGACCGGACCCAGAAGGCCATCCGCCGGGTGCAGCTGACCGAGGCCCAGGTGCGAGAGTGCGCCGCCATCCTCGACGAGGCCTTCGAGCGCATCCGCCAGACCCTCAAGGAATCCCCCACCGACCCACCCGAGGAGCGCAGATGATGCCCACCGGCGCGGCCATCGAGGCCCGCGACCTGACCAAGACCTACGGCAAGGAGGTCCGCGCCCTCGACGGGCTCGGCTTCACGGTCGAGGCCGGCACCGTGTTCGGCCTGCTCGGCCCCAACGGCGCCGGCAAGTCGACCACGGTCAAGATCCTCACCACCCTGAGTCGGCCCGACAGCGGCCAGGCCAGCGTGGCCGGGGTCGACGTGCTGGCCAGCCCGGACCGGGTGCGCTGGGCCATCGGCCTGGTCGCCCAGCGCTCCGGGGTCGACCTGGAGGGCACCGGGCGGGAGAACCTGACCCTCCAGGGCCAGGTCTACGGCCTCCGCGGGACCGAGCTGCGGACCAGGGTGGGGGAGCTGCTGGAGCGGTTCGGCCTGGCCGAGGCGGCCGACCGGGTGGCCCGCGGCTACTCCGGCGGCATGCAGCGCCGCCTCGACATCGCCATGGGCCTGATCCACCGGCCCCGGGTGCTGTTCCTGGACGAGCCCACCACCGGGCTCGACCCCGAGGTCCGGGCCGACATGTGGGCCGAGATCGCCCACCTGTCCGGCAACGAGGGCCTGACCATCCTGCTCACCACCCACTACCTGGAGGAGGCGGACCGGCTGGCCGGCCGGCTGGCCATCGTCGACCGCGGCCGGGTCGTGGCCGAGGGCAGCCCCAACGAGCTCAAGGGCGAGCTGCGCGGCGACGCCATCCAGGTCGAGCTGGGCGACCCCCAGGCCGACGGCCAGGCCTCGGCCGCCCTCGACCGGGTGCCCGGGGTCTGGGAGGTGACCGTCGAGGGCCGCTCCCTGCGGGCCCGGACCGAGAACGGCTCGGCGGCCGTCCCGGCCGTCCTCCAGGCGCTGGAGGCCGGCGGGATCCGGGTCGCCTCGGTGACCATCGCCCGCCCGTCACTGGACGACGTCTACCTGCGCCACACCGGCCGCAGCCTCACCAGGACCGAGGAGCACCTATGAGCACGACCCTGACCCACTCCTGGTTCATGACCATGCGCCACCTGCGCAACCTGGCCCGCCAGCCCTGGTGGATCGCGATCACCCTGGTCCAGCCGGTCATCTGGCTGCTGCTGTTCGGGGCCGTGTTCAAGGCCACGGCCGACATCCCCGGGTTCGCGGCCGACTCCTACGTCGACTTCCTGACCCCCGGGATCGTGGTCATGACGGCCGCGTTCGCCGGCGGCTGGGCCGGCATGGGCGTGATCGAGGACCTCAACCGGGGCGTGATCGACCGCTTCCTGGTCTCCCCGGTCCGGCGCCCGGCCCTGATCACCGGGCGGCTGGTCCAGCTGGGGATCGTCTCGCTGATCCAGTCGCTGATCGTGATCGGGCTCGGCCTGCTGATCGGGGCCCGCTTCCCCGGCGGGGTGGTCGGCCTGGCCGTGCTGGTCGGCTGCTCGGCCCTGCTCGGGGGGTCGCTGGGCGCCCTCTCCAACGGCATGGCCCTGCTGGCCCGCAAGGAGGAGACGGTGATCGCCGCCTCCAACTTCGTCCTGCTGCCGCTCACCTTCCTGTCCTCGGCGTTCATGCAGCGCGACCTGGTGCCCGGCTGGATCCAGTCGGTGGCCCGGTACAACCCGGTGGAGTGGACCGTCCAGGCGGGCCGCGAGGCGCTGACCGTCTCGCCCGACTGGGGCCTGGTCCTGAGCCGGGCCAGCCTGCTGGCCGTCCTCTGCGCCGCTTGCACCTGGCTGGCCACCCGCGCCTTCCGGTCCTATCAGCGGTCGATCTGATCCCCTGCGCCGGCGGGAGTAGCGGCCGCGGCCCGGCTACTCCCGCCGGGGTAGGCGACAAGCGCCCCTGGGGTCGATGACGGCCGCCGCCGGGGTGGCCTACCGTTCCCCCATGCGCACCACCGGCGAGGCGGCGCCCCGGGAGGACCGGGGCCTGTTCGGCATCGTCCCCCCGGGCCGGCCCACCGACCTGGCCGTGGCCGGGCTGGTCCTGGTCGTCCAGCTCGGGCTGACCACCGCCGCGGCCCGGCGGCAGCCGGACCGCCAGCCGCTGGACCTGCTCGCCTACCTGCTCCTGGCCGCCGGGCCGGTGGCCCTGCTGTGGCGGCGGCGGTCCCCGGCCGTGGTGCTGGCCGTGGTGATGGCCTCCAACGTGTGCTACTTCGCCCTCGGCTACCCCTACGGGCCGGCCTGGCTGTCCCTGATCGTGGCCTTCTGGACGGCCGTGACCGGCGGGGCCAGGCGGGCCGCCTGGGCCACCGCCTTCGTCGGCCTGGCCGCCTACTTCACCCTGGCCGCCCTGCTCGGCCGGGCCGAGCCCGCCACCCCGCTCTCGATCGCCGCCCACCTGGGCTGGCTGCTGCTGGTCCTGGTCGTGGCCGAGGTCGCCCTGGCGGCCCGCCAGCGCCGTCAGGACGCCGAGCGGACCAGGGCCGAGGAGGCCAGGCGGCGGGCCGGCGAGGAGCGCATGCGCATCGCCCGCGAGCTCCACGACGTGCTCGCCCACAACATCTCCCTGATCAACGTCCAGGCCGGCGTGGCCCTGCACCTGATGGACGAGCAGCCGGGCCAGTCCCGCAGCGCCCTTGTCGCCATCAAGCAGGCCTCCAACGACGCCCTGGGGGAGCTGCGCTCGGTGCTGGACGTGCTCCGCCAGGGCAACGAGGCGCCGCCCCGGGCCCCCGCCTCCGGCCTGGCCCAGCTGGACAGCCTGGTCGCCGGGGCCGGCGCCACCGGCCTGGAGGTGCGGACCCGGGTCGAGGGGCTGCCCCGGCCCCTGCCGGCCGGGACCGACCTGGCCGCCTTCCGGATCGTGCAGGAGTCGCTGACCAACGTGACCCGCCACGCCGGGCCGGCCAGCGCCACCGTGCTGGTCCGCTACGGCAACGACGACCTGACCGTCCAGGTCGACGACGACGGGCGGGGCCCGGCGGCCGCCGCCGGGCCAGGCACCGGCAACGGCATCCGGGGCATGCGCGAGCGGGTCGCCGCCCTCGGCGGCGAGCTCACCACCGGCCCCCGACCGGGCGGCGGCTTCCGGGTCCAGGCCCGCCTCCCCCTCGACGAAGGCGAGGCGCGATGACACGGGTCCTGCTGGCCGACGACCAGGCCCTGGTCCGGGCCGGGTTCCGGGCGCTGCTGGACGCCCAGGAGGGGATCGAGGTGGTCGGCGAGGCCGCCGACGGCGAGGAGGCGGTCCGCCTGGCCAGGGCCCTGCGGCCCGACGTGGTGCTGATGGACATCCGCATGCCCGGCGTGGACGGCCTGGAGGCGACCCGGGCCATCGCCGCCGACGAGCTGCTGGCCGGGATCCGGATCGTCATCCTGACCACCTTCGACCTCGACGAGTACGTCTTCGAGGCCCTGCGCGTCGGGGCCAGCGGCTTCCTGGTCAAGAACACCGAGCCGGCCGACCTGATCCGCGGGGTCCGGGCGGTCGCCTCCGGCGACGCCCTGCTCTCGCCCGGGGTGACCCGGCGGCTGGTGGCCGAGTTCGCCACCAGGGCCCGGGAGCCCCGGCCGTCCCCCGAGCTGAGCCAGCTCACCGACCGCGAGCGCGAGGTCATGGGGCTGGTCGCGGCCGGCCTGTCCAACGACGAGATCGCGGCCAAGCTGGTCGTCAGCCCGGCCACGGCCAAGACCCACGTCAGCCGGGCCATGGTCAAGCTCGGCGCCCGCGACCGGGCCCAGCTG
>CALGFH010000338.1 GCA_937881255.1 uncultured Actinomycetes bacterium | reverse complement strand
GTGGTCGAGATCCGGCCCAAGCCCAACGGCCGCGGGTCGGTGTACGAGCCGACGCCGGCCGGCAAGGACCTGGCCGGGGTCCTGGAGGCGATCGGGGGCTGGGCCGAGCGCTGGAGCGAGCTGACCGGCGAGCACGCCGACCCGGACGTCGTCCTGTGGTCGTGGTGCCAGTCCCACCTCCGCCGCGACCTGCTCCCGGACCAGCGGGTGGTGGTCCGGTTCGAGTTCACCCGCCAGGCCCGGCGGGTGCGGATCTGGCTGCTCATCGAGCACCGGCAGGTCGAGATCTGCCGCTTCGACCCCGGCTTCGGCGACGACCTGGTGGTCGGCATCGAGGACCCGATCGCCTTCGCCCACTGGCACATGGGGCGGCTCGGCTGGCCGGCGGCCCTGCGCTCGGGCGGGATCACCGTCACCGGGCCCCAGGCCCTGCGCCAGGCCCTCCCGACCTGGAACTCGGGGCCGGCGGAGAACGCCAAGATCCGGGTCGAGCACGGCCTGCCGGTGGCCGACCCGGCCTAGCCGGCGCCGGCCGGGCGCTCCGGGCCGGGGTCGGGGGCCGCGGGCGGCGGGGGCTCGGGCTGGCCGGCCGGCGGGAGCTCCTCGGAAGCGACCAGGTCGAGCTCGACCCGGCGGCCGTGGCGGTAGACCAGCTCGCCGCCGAGGGCGCTGCCGAAGGTCAGGGTCAGCAGCCCGACCGCGCTGAGGACGATCGGGCCGGTCGGGGTCGCGGTCACGTCCAGGTCGCGGCCGCGCAGGACGGCGTTGGCCAGGAACAGGCCGCTGGTGACCAGCTGGACGCTCATGTGGAGCACGGCCACCCGCCAGGTGCGGGTGCCGTTCTCGATCGGCAGGAAGTCGGCGAAGCCGGCGGCCACGGCCAGGGCCGAGACGACCAGGGCGATGACGATCAGCGAGAACGCGCCCACCACGAACGGGTTGCCGTCGTCGGACAGGTGCGAGAGGGCGTCGAAGACCAGGCTGGTCGGGTACAGGGCGACCGGGAAGTGCACCAGCATCGGATGCAGCGGGCGGCCTCGGCCGCCCTGGAGCAGGTTGGGCATCTCGTCTCCGGGGTCGACGGCCTGGCCGGGCGATGCTACCGCCCACGAGCTAGCGTGGCCGCTTGGCGGTCGTGCGCGCCCGCAGGTGCACCCGTTCGCCCTGCTGCCCGAAGATGATCAGGAGCTCGACCGGCTTGCGGCCGGCGTTGGCCAGCCCGTGGGGGACCCGGGTGTCGAACTCGGCCGCCTCGCCGGCGGTGAGGACGAACTCGCGCTCGCCGAGCGCGAGCCGGAGGCTGCCGGTGATGACGTACAGCCATTCGTAGCCGTCGTGCGCCCGCAGGTCGAGCTGCGCCGGCGGGTCCTGGCGCACCGGCAGGATCTGCTTGAAGGCGTTGAGGCCTCCCGGGTTGCGGCTCAGCGGCACCCAGACGGCGCCGTCGCGGGTGACCGGGCGGGGGTGGATGCGAGGGTCGCCGGTGGCCGGGGCGCCGACCAGCTCGTCCAGCGGGACCTGGTGGGCCCGGGCCAGGGGCAGGAGCAGCTCGAGGGTGGGCCGTCGCTGCCCGGACTCCAGCCGGGAGAGGGTGCTGACCGAGATCCCGGTGCGCTCGGCCAGCTGCTCCAGGGTCGCGCCCCGCCGGTTGCGCAGGGCCCGCAGCCGGGGCCCGACGGCGGTCAGGACGGTGCGCAGCTCGTCGGCCATGACCGTCACTTTGCCAGACTGGCAAGAACGCTTGCCAGTCTGGAGCGTGACGGGGCACGATGCGACCATGACGAATCCAGATGAGCTGTTCGATGTCGTGGTCGTGGGAGGCGGGCTGGCCGGCCTGGCCGCGGCCCTGGGGCTGGCCCGGGCGCGGCGCTCGGTGCTGGTGGTGGACGCCGGCCACCCCCGCAACGCGCCGTCCGCCCACGCCCACGGGTACCTGACCCGTGACGGCGCGCCGCCGCTGGAGCTCCTGCGGGTCGGCCGGGCCGAGGTCAGCGGCTACGGCGGCGAGGTCGTCGAGGGCACGGTCACCTCGATCAAGCGGCTGGCCGATGGCGGCTTCCGGGTCGCCCTGGCCGACGGGACCGACCGGGAGGCGCGGCGGGTGCTGGTGACCACCGGGCTGGTGGACGAGCTTCCCGACCTCCCCGGTCTCCGGGACCGCTGGGGGCGCGACGTCGTCCACTGCCCCTACTGCTTCGGCTGGGAGCTCCGGGACACACCCCTCGGGGTGCTGGGCACCGGCCCCCAGGCCGCCGAGCAGGCGCTGATGTGGCGGCAGTGGAGCTCCCAGGTGACCCTGCTCCTGCACACCGCGCCCGGGCCGGCCGGCGACCAGCTGGAGCAGCTGGCCGCCCGGGGCATCGCCGTGGTCGAGGGCGAGGTCGCCGCCGTCGAGGTCGCCGGGGACCGCCTGGCCGGCGTGCGGCTGCGGTCGGGGCGGGTCGTCGAGCTCGGCGCCCTGGTCGTCGGGCCGCGGTTCCAGGCCAGGCACGCCGTCCTGGACGACCTCGGCGTCACCGTGGCCGAGCACCCCCGGGGGATCGGCCGCCAGGTCGAGGCCGACGCCACCGGGCGCACGGCGGCAGCCGGCGTGTGGGTCGCCGGCAACGTCGCCGACGTGACCGCCGGGGTGATGGTGGCGGCCGCGTCCGGCGTCACCGCGGCCGCGGCGATCAACGCCGACCTCATCGCCGAGGACACCGCCCGGGCCGTGGCCGCCGCCCGCGCCTGACGGGCCTAGAGGCGGGCGGCGACCGCCCTGGCCGCGGCCTCCAGCCGGGCCGGGGGCTCGGTGGCGGCGGGGCCGCCGGCCGGGGTGAACAGCCCGACCTGGAACCGGGCGGCGCCGTCGAGCACGTCGAGCAGGCCGGTGTCGCGGGTCCAGCGGGCCGCCTGGCCGATGCCGGTGACGGCCCGGTCTCCCGGCAGCCGGCTCAGCTCGAACTGGTCCCTCGAGGCGGCAACGCCCAGGCTGACCTGGACCAGCAGGTAGCGGTCGCCGCTGGTCCAGAAGGTGCAGGTGCGGACCAGGAACCCGTCGCGGGACTCCACCCTGGCCACCGAGGCGCCCAGCGCCGCCCCGGCCTCGGCCTCGGAGAGGACGTTCTGGCAGGCCGGGGCCGGGGGCGCCGGCGCGCCGGTGGCGCCGGGGCCGGCGTCCTCGCCCGGCTGGCCGCCGGGTTGGGAGGTGCCCTCGGTGGCGGCCGGGCCGGTCGCGGTGGTCGGGTCGGGGCCGGCCGGCCCGGCGGCCGGGTCGGCGGTGGTGGCGGCGCCGCCCGCGTTGGGGGCGGCCGGGTCGTCCTGCCCGACCAGGAACCAGGCCAGGCCGACCACGGCGGCCAGCAGCAGCCCGGCGAGGGCCAGCATCGCCTTGGTGCGGCGGCGGACGACGGGGGCCATGCGACTGCTCCTGCTCGGGCCGGGCCAGGGGGGCGGCGCGGCGCGGGGCCGACGCTACCACGGCCCAGGCGAGGCCCGGCTAGGCCGGGCGCCTGGGCAGATGCGGGCGGGACTCGACCCGCCGGGCCAGGCGGCGCAGGCTGCGCCGGAGCAGCAGCCGGAAGGCCGGCCCGACGACCACGAACCCGAGCCGCCCGGCCAGCCCGAAGGGCAGGTCGACGTCCTCGGCCCAGACGAACCAGGCGCCGCCCGGGGCCGGCTCGACCACGAAGGTCCCGGTGCCCTGGACGACCCGGCCCAGGTGGCGGACGTCGATCCGCGACGGCGGCTCGAACCGGGTCACCTCCATCGGGTCGCTGAACCCGATCCCGGCCAGCCTGGTCTCGGCGACCAGCCGCTCCCCCACCCGGTGGGGCCCGCCGTCGGCGGTCACCCTGGTCAGGGCGACCCACTCCGACTGGCCCTCCCAGTCGGCCACCGCCGCGAACACCGCCTCGGGCGGGGCCGCGATCGCCACCCGCTCCTCCAGGTGGACCCGCACGCGCCTCCTCCTTCCTCGTCCAGGCCGTCGGTTACCATCGCCGGCATGCTGCGAACCTACGGCCGGCGCACCTTCGACTTCGGGCGCCGGGTCGCGGTCATGGCCATTCTCAACCGGACCCCCGACTCGTTCTACGACCGGGGGGCCAACTTCGGATTCGAGGACGCCCTGGCCGCCGGGGAGCGGGCCCTGGCCGAGGGGGCCGACTGGCTGGACGTCGGCGGGGTCAAGGCCGGCCCCGGGGCCGAGGTCACCGAGGCCGAGGAGCTGGACCGGGTGGTGCCGCTGATCGGGGCCCTGCGCGGGCGCACCGACGCGGTCATCTCGGTCGACACCTTCCGGGCCGGCGTGGCCCGCCGGGCCCTGGCCGCCGGGGCCGACGTGGTCAACGACCCCTCCGGCCTGCGCGACCCGCTGGTCGCCGAGGCGGCCGCCGAGGCCGGGGCCGGCCTGGTGGTGATGCACACCGGCGGGCCGCCCCGCACCCGCCCCCACCGGCCGGCCTACGCCGACGTGGTCGCCGAGGTCCGCGCCTTCCTGCTCGACCGGGTGGCGCTGGCCCGCCAGCGCGGGGTCGCGGCCGAGCGCCTGATCGTCGACCCGGGCCACGACTTCCACAAGAACACCTTCCACTCCCTGGAGCTGACCCGCCGCCTGGGCGAGCTGGCCGGCCTCGGCTATCCCCTGCTGGTCGCCTTCTCCAACAAGGACTTCATCGGCGAGACCCTCGACCTCCCCCTCGACCAGCGCCTGGAGGGCAGCCTGGCCGCGGCCGGGTTCGCGGTCGCCGCCGGGGCCAGCATCATCCGCGTCCACGAGGTCGGGCCGTCGGTCCGGGTGGTCCGGATGACCGAGGCCATCCTCGGCCGCCGCCCCCCGGCGGCCACCCGCCGCGGCCTGGCCTAGCCGGCACCGATGGAGCTCGGGGAACGGTCGCCACCCCACCGCGACCTTGGCGGCGTGGCCACGACGCGGTTCCGGCCCTGTTCCTTGGCCCGGTAGAGGGCGTCGTCGGCACCGCCGATGAGCACCTCCGGGGTCTGCTCGCCGTCCCACTGGACGACCCCGATGGAGACGGTCTCGCCCAGCGGCGTCGCCAGGCGCATCCGGTCCAGGATCGCCACCGCCTCGGCCTGGGAGCAGCCGACCAGCAGGCTGGCGAACTCCTCCCCGCCGTAGCGGGCGAGCATGTCCCCCTCCCGGAGCTGCGCTCTCCAGGCGGCGGCGCTCTTCAGCAGCAGGTCGCCGGCCTGGTGGCCGTTGGTGTCGTTGAACCGTTTGAAGTGGTCGACGTCCAGCAGGGCCACCTGCAGCGGCGCTCCGGTGCGGCGGGCCCGGATCATCTCGCGGACCAGGTCCAGGTCCCAGGCACGGCGGTTTGGGATCCCGGTCAGGGCGTCATTGTGGGCCAGCGCCGCCAGCTGTGCCGCCTGGTCCTGGACCTGGGCCACGAGCTCGGACATGCGGGCGACGACCAGCAGGAACAGCAGCACCGAGCCG
>CALGFH010000337.1 GCA_937881255.1 uncultured Actinomycetes bacterium | reverse complement strand
CCGGTGACATCGACTACGTGCGGATCGAGACCTCCTAGGCGCATCCGCCCACCAGCGGCCCCGGGCCACCACCCGGGGCTGCTGCGCGTCTGCGGCTAGACTGCTGCCGAGGGAAGGAGGCCCGATGTCCAGGCGGACCGAGCAGCGCAAGTGGGGGATCCGCACCCTGCTGTTCCTCGGCCTGGCCGCGGCCTCCATCATCATCTCCAACTGGATGCGGATGACCGGCAACACCGACGTCATCCTCCTCACCGCCATCGGCACCCTGGCCGGCCTCATCGGCGCCACCGTCTCCACCATCAAGGGCTTCCGCGCCTGGGGCGGCAAGCTCCCCCGCGAGGAGCCCCCTCCCCCCCGCCGCCAGCGCCCCTAGCCCTGCCGGCGGCCCCGGTAGCGGCGGGTCTTCATCCGGTTGCCGCAGACCTCGGTCGAGCACCAGCGGGAGGTCCGGCTCCGGGAGCGGTCGTAGTAGACGAACTGGCAGTCGGGGGCGCCGCAGATCTTCAGCCTGGCCAGCGCCCCGGTGGCCGCCGCGGTGGCGAGGTCGGCGGCCAGCCGCTCCAGCGCGGCCGTGACCGCGTCGCCGCCGGCCGGCGCCAGCGCGGCCGCCTCGCGGTCCAGCCCGACCTGGAGGCGCAGGCGCCCCAGCAGCTCGCGGGCGCGGCCGAGCGCCGCCCGGTCGTGGTCGAGGCCCTGGCGGGCGCCGAGCCAGGCCCGCAGCCCGTTGCGCAGGGCGATGGCCCGATCCAGGTCGCCGGCATCGGCCACCGTCCCGGGGTCGTCGAGCAGCTGCTGGGCGGCCAGCCAGTCCCGCAGCCGGGCCGGGGTGGCCAGCAGCTCGCGCCGGCCGGCCGGCTTGCCGCCGTGCTGGCCGAAGGTGTGGCGGTCGACGGTGTTGCAGAACGCCTCCAGCCGGGCCACCTCGGCCGGGCGGGGATGCTCGAGGTCGTCGTACTCCCAGGCGTACAGGATCTCCATGTCGGCCTCCCGGGCGGCGGTTACGACACCATCGTTCGCGATAGCTGGTTGACACTCCCGAGCGACACCAGTATAAGGCGACAATGGTGTCGACGGAGCGGGCGGAGGGCCGCGCCCGGGCGCGGGGCGGGCGGCGGCTGGTCCTGGCCGTCCTCAGCGTGGCCAACGCGCTCGTCATCCTGGACGGGCTGATCGTGGCCGTGGCCCTGCCGGCCATCCAGGACGACCTCGGCTTCGGCGGGGCCGGCCTCCAGTGGGTGGTCAGCGCCTACGTGCTGTGCTTCGGCGGCGGGCTGCTGCTGGGTGGCCGCGCCGCCGACCTGGTGGGGAGGCGCCGCATGGCCGTGGCCGGGCTGCTGGCGTTCGCCGCCGGGTCGGTGGTGGCCGGGCTGGCCCCGACGGCCGCCGTGCTGGTGGCCGGCCGGGCCCTCCAGGGCGCCGCGGCCGCCGCCCTCGACCCGGCCCTGCTCGCCCTGCTGGTCGGGCGAGTTCCCCGAGGGCCGCGAGCGCGACCGGGCACTCGGCGTCTGGTCGGCCGCCGGGTCGCTTGGCATCCCGGCCGGGGCCCTGCTCGGCGGCCTGCTCACCGCCACCTTCGGCTGGCGCTGGGTGCTGCTGGCCCCGGTGCCGGTCGCCCTGGCCGCGGCCCTGCTGGTGCGGCTGACGCTGGACGAGCGCCGCGACCAGACCACCCCGAGGCGCTTCGACCTGCCCGGCGCCGTCACCGCCACGGCCGGGCTGGCCCTGCTCATCTTCGCCATCACCCAGACCGAGCTGCTGGGCGGCGAGGCGGGCGGGCCGTCGGGGCTGGCGGCGCTGCCCCGGGTGGCGGTCCCGCTGGCCGCGGCGGCGGCGCTGCTGGCCGCCTTCGTGGTCGTGGAGCGGCGCAGCCCGGCGCCGCTGGTGCGCTTGGAGCTGCTCCGGCGACCGGGGATGCTGCCCGCCGACCTGGCCGCCGCCACCCTGCCGGTCGGGCTCGGGGCCCTGCTGTTCCTGGGCACCCTGCACCTCCAGCGGGTGCTCGGCTTCACCGCGCTGGAGACCGGCCTGGCCTATCTGCTGCTGTCGTTGCCGGTGGTCGCGGCCAGCCCGGCGGCCTCGTTCCTGGCCGGCCGGTACGGGCGCCGGCCCGTCGCCGCCGGCGGGCTGCTGCTCCAGGCGGCCGGGCTGCTGCTCCTGCTCGGCGCCGGCCCCGACGACGGCTTCCTGACCGGGGTCGCGCCCGGCTTCGTCCTGGTCGGGGCCGGCGCCCCGATCGCCTGGGTCCCGCTGACCGCGGCCGCGGTGGAGGGCGCCGGCGACCAGTCGGGGCTCGCCTCGGGCCTGTTCAACACCGCCCAGCAGGTCGGCAACGCCGTCGCCCTGGCCCTGCTGGCCACCGCGGCCGCCGCCCGCAGCGCCAGCCTGGCCGGAGGCGCCCCGCCCACCCCGGCCGAGCTGGCCGCCGGGTACCAGGCCGGCTTCCTGGCCGCCGCGACCCTGTGCCTGCTCGGCCTGGTGGCCGCGCTCCACCTCCCCCGGCCGGCCCCGGTCAGCGTCCCGACGCCGGGTGGGGGTCGCCCGGGCCCGGCTCGACGCAGAACTCGTTGCCCTCGGGGTCGTGCAGGACGGTGATGTCCTCGAACCGCTCCACCACCGTCGCCCCGAGCCCGGCCAGCCGCTCCACCTCCTCGTCCATGCTGGTCAGGGCCCGCAGGTCGAGGTGGAGCCGGTTGGGGGCCAGCTTGGGGCCGCGGCCGCCCCGGAACCAGATGCCCGGGCCGCCCCAGGCGGCCGGCTCGACGTAGGCGCGCTCGGAGGTGGAGTCCTCGTCGACGTCCGAGCCGAGGGCGGCCGCCCAGAAGCGGGCCACCCGGAGGGCGTCGTCGCAGTCGAAGGTCAGGTTCTTGATGAACATGGGCACATTGAACCGCAGTGGCAGGATGGGCTCGATGCGCAGGCCACTGCTGGAGACGGGGAGCGGGAGCCGCACCGAGGCGTTCGGGGTGCGGGAGTGGGGGCTGCTGGCCAGCATCGCCCTCATCTGGGGGTCGTCGTTCCTGTTCATCGACGTTGGGCTGGAGTCGCTGCGGCCGGGGGTGATCGCGGTGGCCCGGGTCGCGCTCGGGGTGGCGGCGCTGTCGCTGGTCCCGGCGGCGCGGCGGCCGATCGGGCGCGAGGACCGGGTGCGGGTCGCCTTCCTCGGGGTGATCTGGGCCGGGCTGCCGCTGATCCTGTTCCCGGTGGCCCAGCAGTGGATCGACTCCTCGGTGGCCGGCATGCTGAACGGCGCCGTGCCGCTGGCCGGGGCCGCCTGGGCGGTGGTGCTGCTGCGCCGGCCGCTCCCCCGGGTCCACGCCGTCGGCCTGCTGATCGGGTTCGCCGGCGTCCTGGCCATCTCCTGGCCCCAGCTCCAGGGGTCGCGGGCGACCACGCTCGGGGCCGGCCTGGTCGTGCTCGCGGTGGTCCTCTACGGCCTGGCCGTCAACCTGGCCGTGCCCCTCCAGCAGCGCTACGGCGCCCTCCCGGTCCTGCTCCGGGCCCAGCTGGCCGCGCTGGTCCTGCTGCTGCCGTTCGGGATCCAGGGCCTGGGCGGCTCCAGCTTCACCTGGCCGTCGGTGCTGGCCATGGTGCCCCTTGGGGTGCTCGGGACGGGGGTCGCCTTCGTCCTCATGACCACCCTGGTCGGCCGGGTGGGCGGCCCCCGCGGGGCGGTGGCCACCTACTTCATCCCGGTGGTGGCGATCGCGCTGGGCGTGCTGTTCCTCGGCGAGCGGGTCGCCCCGGCCGCCCTGGCCGGCACCGCCCTGGTGGTGGCCGGGGCCTGGCTGACCTCGAGGCGGCTGTAACGCTCGGCCGGGCCACCGGGACGGTAACTGGACAGACTCCTGCGACGAGAGGGGCGAGGAGCGCATGCGGACCGTCATCGGCCGGCGCGTCCAGGACGTGGACGTCGGCTAACTCCATGACCTCGCCGCCCGCCACCGGGCGGCGACCATCGACCTCGGGACCGGTGACGGCCGCTTCGTGCTGGCCGCCGCGGCCGCCGAGCCGGACCGGCTGGTCGTCGGCGTCGACGCCAGCGCCGCCGCCATGGGCGAGGCGTCCCGGCGGGCCGGG
>CALGFH010000336.1 GCA_937881255.1 uncultured Actinomycetes bacterium | reverse complement strand
GGGCGTCGGGGTGGGGTCGGTGGGGGTCATCGGGGCTCGTTCCTGGGGGTGCGGGCCGAGGAGCCGCCCTTGACCCGGCGGGCTCGCTCGGCGTCGGCCTTGGCCTTCTGGGCCGGGGTCTGGCGGTGGCCGCCGCCCCGGGTGGTGGTGATGGCGGCCGGGCGGCCCCTGGCCGGACGCGACGGGGCCCGGCCGGCGGAGCGGCGGCCCCGGCGCTCGGCCGCCGCCTTGGTGGTGGTGGCGATCACCGGGGCCCGCACCGACCAGACCTCGTGCCTGGCCACGTTCAGCAGCATGCCGGTGGCGGCCAGCAGCACCAGCATGCTGGAGCCGCCGAAGGAGACCAGCGGCAGCGGCACCCCGGTGATCGGCAGCACGCCCACCACCGCGCCGATGTTGACCAGCGCCTGGACCACGATCCAGACGGTGATGCCGCCGGCCAGGTAGCGGCCGAACGGGTCGGGGGCCCGCTGGGCGACCCGCACCCCGGCGTAGGCGAAGGCGACGAACAGCAGCAGGATCGAGAGGGTGCCGAGCAGCCCGAGCTCCTCGCCGATGATGGCGAAGATGAAGTCGGTGTGGGCGTTGGGCACATAGGACCACTTCTGCCGCCCGGCCCCCAGCCCGACCCCGAGGAGCCCTCCCGAGCCAAGGGCCAGGCGGCCCTGGATGAACTGGTAGCCGCCGTTCTGGGGGTCGGCGGCGGGGTCCATGAACGACAGGAACCGGCTCCGGCGGTAGTCGGCGCTCATGATCAGGCCCATGCCGGCGGTCAGGCCGAGGGCCCCGATCCCGCCCAGCAGCAGCAGCGGGGTCCCGGCCACGAACAGCATCCCGAAGGCGATGGCGCACAGCAGCAGGGTGGTGCCGAGGTCGGGCTCCAGCATCACCAGGGCGGCCAGCAGCATGGTCAGGGGCAGCACCGGCACCAGCAGGTGGCGGACGTCGCCGAGGAGGCGGGCCTTGCGGGTGAGCACGTCGGCCGAGAACAGCAGCAGGGCGAGCTTGGCGAACTCGGCCGGCTGGACGGTGAAGCCGCCGGGCAGCGAGATCCAGCGGGTCGACCCGTAGGCCGAGACCGCCCCCGGGTGGACGAGCACGTAGACCAGGCCGGCGGTGGCCACCACCAGCAGGGGCGTGCCCAGCCGGCGCCAGACGCGGTAGTCGATGCGGCTGACCACCAGCATCACCACCACCCCGCCGACCACCCACATGAGCTGGCGCTTGAAGTAGGCGTAGGAGTCGCCCTGCTTGGCCAGGGCGAACACCGAGGAGGCGGACAGCACCATGACCAGGCCGACGACCAGCAGGGCGCAGGCCACGGCGAGCAGCAGCCAGTAGGTGGAGCCGGCCCCCAGCAGCGGCCGCGCCGCCCCCCTGCCCCGGGTCGCCCCGGCGTCACGAACCGCCATCGCGACCACCTTCGTTGTGGCGTGCGGCCAGGCGGCCCACCGAGGCCTCGAAGGCGGCCCCGCGCTCGGCGTAGTCGGCGAACTGGTCCTGGCTGGCGCAGGCCGGGGCCAGGAGCACGGTGTCGCCCGGGTCGGCCAGGCCGAACCCGACGGTGACGGCCTCGCCGACCGAGGCCGCCCGCACCACCGGGCCCGGGTAGCCGGCCCGCCCGAGGGCGTCCATCAGCTCCTCGGCCGCCTCCCCGACCAGCACCACCCCGACCAGCCTGTGGGCCGCCCCGGCGACCAGGTCGTCGAAGTCCAGGCCCTTGTTGCGTCCCCCGGCGATCCAGACGACCCGTGGGAAGGCGGCCAGGGCGCGGGCGGCGGCGTGCGGGTTGGTGGCCTTGGAGTCGTTGACGAACTGGACCCCGCGGACCTCGCCCACGGTGGCCAGCCGGTGCGCCCCGGCCCGGAAGGCGGCCACCGCCCTGGCCATGCCGGCCGGGTGGGCGCCCAGGGCCATGGCCACCCCGGAGGCAGGGCCATGGCCACCCCGGAGGCGGCGATGGCGTTGGCCAGGTTGTGGCGGCCCGGGAGGCGCAGGGCGGCCGCCCGCCACAGGCCGCCCTCGTGCCCGGGGACCTTGGACAGGGCCACCCCGGCCTCCAGGCCGAGCCCGCCGGGGGCGGCCCGGCCGGTGGTGAACGGCACCGGCGTGCCCGGGGCGTCGGCGACGTTGGCCGCCACCACCGGGTCGTCGGCGCCGTAGACCGACCAGTCGTCGGGGCCCTGGTTGGCCCAGACCTTGGCCTTGGCCTCGGCGTAGGCGGTCAGGCCGGGGTGCCAGTCCAGGTGGTCGGCGGCGAAGTTGAGCCAGGCCCCGGCCTCCAGGCGCAGGGTCCAGGAGAAGCGGAGCTGGAAGCTGGACAGCTCGACCACCACCGCGTCGGGCGGGTGGCGGTCGAGCACGGCGTCGATCAGGGGCAGCCCGACGTTGCCGGCGGCCACCGCCTGGACGCCCGAGGCGGTCAGCATGGCCGCGGCCAGCTCGGTGGTGGTGGTCTTGCCGTTGGTGCCGGTCACCCCGACCAGCGGCATGGTCGCGACCCTGGCCGCCAGCTCGATCTCGCTCCAGACCGGGACCCCGCGCTGCCGGGCGCCCTGGATGAGCGGGTGGGCCTCGGGCAGGCCGGGGGCCACGACCAGCAGGGCGCGGCCGTCCAGGAGGGCCGGGCCGGCCGGGCCGAGGTGGGTCTTGACCCCGAAGGCGGCCAGCTCGCCGGTGTCCAGGTCGGGGGCGTCGTCGCAGGCGACCACGTCGGCCCCGGCGTCGGCCAGGTGCCTGGCCGCGGCCCGGCCGGAGCGCCCCAGGCCGGCCACCAGCACCGGCAGCCCGGCGAACCACCCGGGCGGGCAGCGCGCCGGCCAGGTGTCAGGGGCGCCGTGGCTAGCCACCGGTGCCCCCGGCGGCCAGGAACTCGGCGTAGAACAGCCCCAGCCCGAAGGCGACGGCCAGGCCGGCCAGGATCCAGAAGCGGACGATCACGGTGAACTCCGGCCATTCCGAGAGCTCGAAGTGGTGGTGGATGGGGGCGATCTTGAACACCCGCCGCTGGAGCAGGCGGAACGACGCCACCTGAATGATGACCGAGAGGGTCTCGACCACGTACAGCCCGCCGAGCACGGCCAGCAGCAGCTGGGTGTTGGTGAACAGGGCCAGGGCGGCCAGGGTGCCGCCGAGGGCCAGGGAGCCGGTGTCGCCCATGAAGATGCGGGCCGGGGGGGCGTTCCACCACAGGAACCCGGCCGTCGAGCCCATCATGGCCGCGGCCACGATGGCCAGGTCCTGGGGGGACTCGCCGGCCGGGAACTGGTAGCAGCCGGGGGTGTCGGCCGGGGTGCCGCACAGGTGGCGGAACTGCCAGAACCCGATCACCACGTAGGCGCTGACCACCAGGACCATGGACCCGGAGGCGAGGCCGTCCATGCCGTCGGTCAGGTTGACCCCGTTGGAGGTGGCCGAGACGAGCAGGAACACCCAGATCAGGAACAGGATCAGGTGCAGCTCGGTGCCGCCGAGGGGGCGGATGAAGGAGATGCCCCGGAAGGCGTCGGCCCAGTACCAGGCGCCGACCCCGAGGACGATCGCGGCCAGGGCCTGGCCGGCGAACTTGGCCGTCTTGGTCAGGCCGAGGCTGCGCTGGTTGCGGATCTTGAGGTAGTCGTCCACGAAGCCGACGGCGCCGAGCAGGACCATGGTGACCACCACCATGATGCCGGCCGGGGTGAAGGGGGTCCGTCCCCGGCTGAACAGGTGGACGACCAGGTAGCCGGCCACGGCGCCGACGATGATCACCGCCCCGCCCATGGTCGGGGTGCCGCGCTTGGTCTGGTGGGCGTCGGGCAGGTCGACCTGGATGAGCTGCCCCAGCCCGCGCCGCCGGAAGGTCCGGATGGCCAGCGGCGTCCCCACCAGCCCGAGGGCCAGGGCGACGGCGGCCGCGATCAGGATCCCGACCACTAGGTGCCGTCCCCCGGGGCCCTCGGGGACAGCAGGGCGTCGGCGACCCGGTCGAGGGCGACCACCCGGCTGGCCTTGACCAGGACCACGTCGGCCGGGCCGAGGGTGGGGGTGAGCAGGGCCAGGGCGGCGTCGGGGCCGGGGACGGCCTCGGCCTCCTCGGGCCACATGCCCTCCATGCGGGCGGCGTTGACCATCACCCGGCCCGGCTCCCCCACCCCGACCAGCCGGTCGATGCCGAGGCGGGTGGCCAGCCGGCCGATGCGGTCGTGCTCCTCGGCCGCGCCCGGGCCCAGCTCGGCCATCTCGCCGAGCACGGCCACGGTGCGCCCGCCCGGGCGGCCGATGGCGGCCAGGGTCTTGAGGGCCGCCGCCATCGACGACGGGTTGGCGTTGTAGGCGTCGTTGACCACCGTGAGCCCGTCGGGCCGGCGCCGGACCTGCATGCGCATGGGCGAGAGGGCGGCCGTGGCCAGCCCGGCGGCGACCTCGGCCGGCCCGACCCCCAGGACGTGGGCGGCCGCGGCCGCGGCCAGGGCGCAGGAGACCAGGTGCTCGCCGGGGGCTGGCAGGGTGACCTGGGCCGTCCCGGCCGGGGTGACCAGCGAGAAGCCGGCCCGGCCGTCGCCGTCCAGGGTGACCTCCTCGGCCCTGACCTCGGCGGCCGGGCCGAGGCCGAAGCGGACCACCCGGGCCACGGTGCGGTCGGCCATGGCCGCCACTTGGGGGTCGTCGGCGCTGAGAACGGCCGTGCCGTCGGACGGCAGGGACTCGACCAGCTCGCCCTTGGCCTTGGCGATCGCCTCCCGGGAGCCGAACATGCCCAGGTGGGACTCGCCGACGTTGAGGACGACGCCAACCGACGGCCGGGCCAGGCGGGCCAGGGCGGCGATGTGGCCGGGGCCGCGGGCGCCCATCTCGACCACCACCGCCTCGGTCCCGGGCTCGATCCGGGCCAGGGTCAGGGGCAGGCCGACCTCGTTGTTGAACGACGCCTGGTTGGCCACGGTGGCCAGGCGGGTGGCCAGGGCGGCGGCGAGCAGGTCCTTGGTGGTGGTCTTGCCGTTGGAGCCGGTGACCGCGACCACGGTGGCCGACGAGCGCTCCCGGACGGCCGTGCCCAGGGCGGCCAGGGCGGTCAGGGGGTCGGCGACCTCGACCCGGGGCCCGGCGAAGACCGTGCCCTCCTGGGCCAGGGTGGCCGCCGCCCCGGCCTCGGCGGCGGCGGCCGCGAACAGGCTGCCGTCGGTGCGGCTGCCCGGCAGGGCCACGAACAGCTCCCCGGCCCGGACCTGGCGGGAGTCGACCTGGATCCCGGTGACGACCGCGTCCGGGTCGGCCTCGGCCAGCCGCCCCCCGGTCGCCCCGGCGACCTCCTTCAAGGTCAGCGGGATCATCGGGAAGCTCCCAGCAGGGCCCGGAGCTCCTCGGCGGCGACCAGGCGGTCGTCGAAGGGGAGCTTGCGGCCGCCGGCGAACTCCTGGCCCTGCTCGTGGCCCTTGCCGGCGACCAGGACGGCGTCGCCCGGGCCGGCCATGGCCAGGGCGGCCCGGATGGCGGCCCGGCGGTCGACCTCGACCAGGAACCCGTCCGGCCCGGCGCTGCGGGCTACCCCCTCGGCGATCTGGGCGACGATCGCCTCCGGGGCCTCGGAGCGGGGGTTGTCGGAGGTGACCACGGCCACGTCGGCCAGGCGGCCGGCGATCTCGCCCATGAGCGGCCGCTTGGCCCGGTCGCGGTCGCCGCCGCAGCCGAAGACCACGATCACCCGCCCGCCGGTGACGGCCCTGGCCGCCCGGAGCAGGTTGTCGAGGGAGTCGGGGGTGTGGGCGTAGTCGACCAGCACGGTGAACGGCTGGCCGGCGTCGACCCGCTCGAAGCGCCCGGGCACCCCGGCCAGGGCCTCCAGCCCGGCCACGGCGGTGTCCAGGTCGATGCCGAGGGCGTCGGCCGCGGCCAGGGCGCCGAGGGCGTTGGCCACGTTGAACTGGCCGGCCAGGCGCAGCCGGACCAGCCGCGACCCGGCCGGCGAGGACAGCCGGAAGCTGGTCCCCTCCAGGGCGGCGGTCACCTCGGTGGCCCGCCACTCGGCGTCGTCGGCGGTGCCGGTGGTCACGGTGGCCACCTCGGCCGTGCCGGCCAGCCGCCGCCCGTGGAGGTCGTCGACGTTGACCACCCCCAGCGGCGTGAACGGGGCCGTGAACAGGCGCCGCTTGGCCAGGTAGTAGTCGTCCAGGTCGGTGTGGAAGTCGAGGTGGTCCTGGGTCAGGTTGGTGAAGATGGCCGCCGTGAAGCGGGTGCCGTCGACCCGGTGCAGGGCCAGGCCGTGGCTGGACACCTCCATGGCCGCCGCCTGGACCCCGGCGTCGGCCATCTCGGCCAGCAGCCGCTGGAGGTCGGGGGCCTCGGGGGTGGTGTGGACGGCCGGTCGGCGCTCGTCGCCCACCCGGACCTCGACGGTCCCCAGCACCCCGGGGACGCGGCCGGCGGCCCGGAAGATCGCCTCCAGCATGTAGGTGGTGGTGGTCTTGCCGTTGGTGCCGGTCACCCCGACCAGGTCGAGGCGGCCCGAGGGGTGGTCGAAGAACGCGGCCGCCAGCGGGGCCAGGGCGTCCCGGACGTTCGGGACGACCAGCTGGGGCGCTTCCAGGTCGAGGGGCCGCTGCACGCACAGGGCGGCCGCGCCGGCGTCGAGGGCCTTGCCGGCCAGGTCGTGGCCGTCGACCCTGGCCCCGGGGACGCAGCAGAACAGCGCGCCCGGGACCACCGTGCGGGTGTCGAGCACGACGTCGGTGACCACGGTTCCGGCGTCGCCGCGGACTTCGCCCTGGACGGCCGGGGCGAGACTGGCGAGGGGGGCGCGCCGGGACGTCAAGGTCATGACCTTCGAGGCCCGCGTCGTCGGCTCGGACCGCCGGCGGCGGGTACGCCGGCGCCCGCTAGCGACCGCCATTCCCTGGCATGGGGGGCAGCCGGCGAAAGCCTAGCATCAGCGCACCGCCTTGGCCGGTAAGGTCGGGACCACCCCCAGGCGCCGCAGGGCCGTGCCGGTCACCTCCCGGAACACCGGCGCCGCAACCGACCCGCCGTAGTAGCCGCGGGTCGGCTCGTCGATCACCACCGCCACCACCACCGCCGGCTTCTCGGCCGGGGCGTAGCCGATGAAGCTGCCGACGTACGCGCCCGGCCGGTAGCCGCCGCGGACGTTGTCGGGCTTGCGGGCGGTGCCGGTCTTGCCGGCCACCCGCCACTCCTCCATGGCGGCCTGGGTGCCGGTGCCGCCCTCCTTGACCACGCCCTCGAGGATCTTGGAGAGGCTCTTGGCGGTGCGGGCCGACAGCACCCGGCGGCCCGGCTTGCGGGCCGCCTTGGCGATGTGGCCGCGGGCGTCGACGGTGCCCCGCAGCAGGGTCGGGGCGCGCAGCACGCCGTGGTTGGCCACGGTGGCGTACACGCTGGCCATCTGGAGCACGGTCACGGCGACGCCCTGGCCGATGGCGTTGGTCCCCAGGTCGGTGCAGTACCAGCTCTTGGCGTCGCGGACGATCCCCGGCGACTCCCCGGGGAGGTCGACCCCGCTCTTGCGCCCGTAGCCGAAGTCGAGCTCGGCCTTGTAGAGCCGCTCGCGGCCCAGGTCCCTGGCGGCCATGATCGTGCCCACGTTGGAGGACTTGGCCACGATGTCGGCGAAGGTCATCAGCTCCGGGGCGTGGGAGTGGGAGTCGCGGAAGGTCTTCTCCGGGCACAGCGGGATGTTGTCGGGGACGATCGTCTCGGTCCTGGGGGTGACGATGCCGTGCTGGAGGGCGGCCGCGGCGGTGATGGTCTTGTTGGTCGAGCCGGGCTCGAACACGTCGGCGATGGCCCGGTTCTTGCGGGCCTCGGCCTTGGTCCTGGCGGTGATGCGGTTGGGGTCGAAGGTGGGCACGTTGGCCATGGCCAGGACCTCGCCGGTGGGGGGGCTCATCACCACCACCGAGCCGGCCTTGGCCTTGTGCTGGCGCACCGCCCGGAACAGGGCCTGCTCGGTCACGTACTGGAGGTGCTGGTCGATGGTGAGGACCAGGTCGGTGCCGGGCTCGGCCGGCTCCAGGGAGCGCCGGCCCTGGGGGATGGCCCGTCCCTGCGGGTCCCGTTCGAGCAGGATCTTGCCCGCGTTCCCGCGGAGCAGCCCGTCGTACTGCTGCTCGATGCCGGCCTGGCCGTTGCCGTCGATGTCGACGAAGCCGAGCACCTGGGCGGCGACCGAGCCCGACGGGTAGCGGCGGGCCACGGCGCCTTCCACGAAGACGCCGGGCAGGTTCAGCCGCTGGACGATGTCGCCCCTGGCCTTGGGAACGCGCCGGACCAGGTAGACGAAGCGGCCCTTGGAGGCCAGGCGCCCGGCCAGGGTCGCCTTCTTCACCCCGAGGACCTTGGCCAGGCGGGCGGCGGTACCCGGCTTGTCCTTGACCAGGCGGGGGTCCGCCCAGACCGACCGTGCCGGGATGGAGATGGCCAGGTCGTTGAGGTTGCGGTCGAAGATGCGGCCGCGGGTGGCGGGCAGGTCGATCACGGTCGTCCGCTGGCGGGCCGCGGCCTGGTCGAGGGAGCCGGCGTCGAACACCTGGAGGACGATCAGCCGCCCGGAGATGGCCATGAAGGCCAGGACGCTCAGGATCAGCAGGGCCAGCAGGCGCCGCCGGCCGTTGACCCGCCGACGCCTCGGCCGCAGCGGGCGTCGCTGCGGCCGACGGCGTGGCGGCGGCCTCTTCCTGCCGCGTGCCTGCGGCATACCTTCCCCCCTCAGATCTGGACCGGCGGCCTAGGGTTCGGCCAGGTAGCGCTTGAGCGGGAACGGGTCGCCGGCTGTCCAGCCGGACTGGTCGTCGCCTCGGGTGAGGCCCGCCCCGGGGGCAGCGGGGGAAGTCGCCGCCCCCGGGGTGGCCACAGCTCGGCCCTGCGAGCCCGGCAGGGCCACCACCCGCGGCCGGCCGGCGGGGGCCAGCTTGGCGGACTTGGCGGCCTTGGCGATGCGCGCGGGCGCCTTGAGCCGGTCGACGTCGGCCTGCAGCGCCGTCCAGCGGGCCTCGGCCAGGCGGTTCTGGTCCTGGAGCTCGCTGATCTGGAACGACTGCTGGTTGACGCTGACGTTGAGCGCGACCAGGCCGAACACTCCGGCCACGATCGCGGCGATGGTGAGGAGCAGGAACGGGAGCCGCGGGACCCGGCTGATCGGGGCGACCGCCCGCAGCCGTGGCAGCTGGAGCTGGGGGCGTGGCGCCGGCCGCTGGGCCCTGGCGGTGGTGGTCGTGCTCATGGCTGCCCCCCTCGGGCCTCGGTGCTCGGCTGGAGCTTCTCGGCCGCGCGCAGCTTGGCGCTCTCGGCCCGCGGGTTGGCGGCCACCTCGGCCTCGGACGGCCGCTCGGGCCGCCGGGTCAGGACGGCCAGCCTGGCCGGCTCGCCGGCTGGCGGGTCGACCGGGAGGCGGTGGGGCGCCTCCACCGGCCGGCCGGCCGCGTCGGCGAAGGCCTGCTTGACGATGCGGTCCTCGAGGGAGTGGTAGGCGAGCACGACCAGCCGCCCGCCGGGGGCGAGCAGGTCGACGGCCTGCGGCAGGGAGGCCCGGAGCGCGTCCAGCTCGCGGTTGACCTCGATGCGCAGGGCCTGGAAGGCCCGGCGGGCCGGGTGGGGACCGGTCCGCCGGGCGGCTGCGGGCACAGCCGCCTTGACCAGCTCGGCCAGCTGGCCGGTGGTGGCGATGGGGCCACGGCGGCGTGCCTCGTCGATCACGCGGGCGATGCGGCCCGCGAAGCGCTCCTCGCCGTACTCGCGCAGGATGCGGGCGAGCTCGGCCCGGGGGTAGGTGGCGACCACCTCGGCCGCCGAGATCCCGGTGGTGGGGTCCATGCGCATGTCCAGGGGGGCGTCGGCGCGGTAGCTGAAGCCGCGCTCGCCCTCGTCGAGCTGGAGCGAGGAGACCCCGAGGTCGTAGAGGACCCCGTCGATCGCGTCCAGGCCGAGGCGGCCGGCGACCTCGCCCAGGTCCTCGAACGAGGCGGCCACGGCCTGGAGGCGGTCCCCCGCCCAGGCCAGGCGCTGACCGGCCAGGGCCAGCGCGGCCGGGTCGCGGTCCAGCCCGACGACCCGGCCGTCGGGGGCGCTGGCCTCCAGCAGCCGTTCGGCGTGGCCGCCGAGGCCGAGGGTGGCGTCGAGGTAGGTCCCGCCGGGGCGGGGCCGGAGCAGGTCGGTGACCCGGTCGATCATGACCGGCTGATGACGGGCGGCGGTCAACACCATCAGATCCCCAGCTCGGCGAGGTGGGCGGCGTTGGTCTCGTCGGCGTAGGCGGCCTCGGCGACCGCCCGGTACCGCTCCCACTCCGCCTTGTCCCAGATCTCGACCCGGCGGATCTGGCCGAGCAGGACCACGTCCTTGGACAGCCCGGCGTACTCGCGCAGGGTCTGGGGGATGACCACCCGGCCCTGGGAGTCGGCGCTCTCGGAGCTGGCCCCGGCCACGAACATGCGGGCGAAGTCCCGGGTCGGCCGGGCCGTCAGGGGCTGGCTGTGGAGCTTGGCCGCGAAGGCCTCGAACTCGCCCTGCGGGAACACATAGAGGCAGCGTTCCTTGCCCACGCCTTTGGTGATCACCATGTCCTGCCCCAGCTCGTCCCGGAATTTGCGCGGGAGGATCACCCGGCCCTTGGGATCCAGGGAGTGGTCGTAGGTGCCGATGAACAGCGCCGCTCCCCTCCCCTATGCCCTCCACTTGGCGCCACTTTACTCCACCGGGTACCCACCGTCAATGCATATGCAGCCACAGAGAGAGGCCATTTGAGCAGGGAAAATAGGGATCAGAGGCCAGAAATGGCGACAGAGGGGAAGAACTGTTGAGTCTCCACTTCACTCCACTGGAGCGATGGGGAGAGGGGTCAGCCGCCCTGGGCCCCGGGGGCCGGGGCGAGCTCCGGGGGAACCTCGAGGGGGTCGGGGGTGAAGGGGGTGGCGCCCTCGGGGAGGAGGAGGCGCTCGACCGAGAACGAGGAGCCGGGGAGGCTGACGGTGATGCGGTCGACGGCCACCGGGCGGCGGGTCCCGGGGTCGAAGTAGATGACCTGGGCGTCGGCCGGGGGCGGGTCCTCGGCCCGGAAGTTGTCGGGGCCGCCGGCGCCGGTGGTGCCGGTCTGGAGGGTCCTGGTGCCGTTGACGACCTCGGTGCCGAAGCGGTGGAGGTGGCCTTCGAGGACGGTGGCCACGTGGCCGCGGGCGTAGGCGGCCAGGCGGCCGTCGTGGACCAGGAGGACGTCGGGGCGCAGGGCCTGGCGCTCGACCGCGTCGGCCACGCCGACGCTCCGCTCCACCTTGAGCTCCTCGAACTCCTCCACCTGGTGGCCCTTGCCCGGGGTGAAGGTCGGGTCGGGGACCCCGTAGAAGCGGATCCCGGCGACCTCGGTGCCGCCGTTGTCCAGGACCCGGGCGTTGCCGTTGGCGGCCACGGCCTCGACCATGTCGGCGTCGTCGTGGTTGCCCTTGACGAACAGGTACGGCACCTCGAAGCGGCCGATGTTGTCCGCCACCTGCGGCTCCCTGGGCAGGCCCCAGGTGCCCATGTCGCCGGTGTCGACCACCGCGGCCACGTCGAACTGGTCGGCCAGGCGCTCGGCCAGGTCGAACCCGGCCGGGTTGAGGTGGAGGTCGGAGATGTGCAGCACCCGCACGGTGCCGTTGCCGTCGAGCTCGCCGACCGGGCTGGCCAGGGCGGCGTAGGCGCGGTCGAGGTTGCGGCCGATGCGGACCATCTCCTCGCGCAGGGTGCGCAGCCGGTCCAGGCCGGTGCGGACGTCGCCGATCAGGGCCGGGGCGTACTCGAGGGCGCCGTCGTAGCGGGGCTCGCGGAAGGCGGTCAGGTCGTAGGTGGCCAGGGCCGGGCCGAGCAGCAGGACGGTGGCGGTGAGGCCGCCGAGGCCGCAGCGGACCAGCCGCTGGCGGGTCCGGCGGCGGAACAGCAGCACCGTGGCCAGCCCACCGGCCAGGCCGAGGACGGCGATCCGGATCAGGAACACGGTGGCCGCCCGCCGGGCCTGGTCCTCCAGGGGGCCGAGGGTCGCCTCCAGCTCGGCGAACCGGGGCCCGCCCGGCCCGGCCGGGCCGGGGCTGCCCTCGAGCAGCCGGCCGAGGCGCTTGACGTCGACGTCGTCGATGGTGGCCCGGAAGGTGAGGGGGCCCTGGTGGGTCCGGGCCGAGACCGAGCCGAAGGGGGGCGCGGCCAGCCGGCTGGACCCGGTCAGGGCGGCCCCGGCCTCCAGCCGGACCCGGGCCGGGCCGACGGTGACCTCCTGGCGGGCCAGCAGGGTCACGGCCAGCACCGCCCCCAGGGCCCCGGCGAGCAGGGGGAGCGCCCAGGGGGCGATGCGCCTGGCGAAGGCGGTGAGGGAGGCGCGGTCGGGCCGGCGCCGGCTGAGGGTCAGGCGGGGACGGCGTCGGCCTCCAGGCCCAGGAACGGCGCCCAGCCAGGTTCGATGCGGCCGACGGCGATCACGATCCAAAGCGTCTCCTTGGGCGCCCGTGGCTCGCGCCGTAGGCGGAAGCCCGCCTCGTGGAGCAGGCGGTCCTCCTTCTGGCTGTTGCAGCGCCGGCAGGCGGCGACCACGTTCTCCCAGACGTGAAGGCCGCCACGGGAGCGGGGCACCACGTGGTCGACGTTCTCGGCTCGCTCGCCGCAGTACTGGCAGGTGTGGTCATCGCGTACGAACACCGCTCGACGGGAGAGCCCGGCCCGGGCTCGGAACGGCACCTTCACAAAGTACCGGAGCCGGATGACGCTGGGGGCCTGGACCTCGAGGGTGGCCCCCCGGACCAGGCCGCTGCCGGGCACGAGCACGTCGGCCTTCTCCTTCAGCACCAGCACCACCGCCCGCCGCACCGGCACGACGCAGATGGGCTGATAGGACGCGTTGAGGACGAGCGCTCGCTCCACCATGCCCTCCCGTGGCGATGCGTGGGGCCGCTCGCAGTATAACGGTGGAGCTGGTCAGCCTTCCTGGGGCGCGTCCGGGATCAGGACCCGGAACGAGGAGCCGCCGCCGGCCCGCTCCTCCACCCAGGCCCGCCCCCCGTGGAGCTCGGCGAAGCGGGCGACCAGGGTCAGCCCGATGCCGACCCCGGGGGCGTGGGTCGGCGTGTCCGGGCCCTGGCGGAACGGCTCGAACACGCTGTCGCGCAGCTCGGCCGGGACCCCCGCGCCGGCGTCCTCGACCGCCAGCAGGACCCCGTCGCCGCCGGGCGGGTGCTCGACCCGGACCCACACCGGGGTGTCCCGGGGGGTGTGCCGGGCCGCGTTGGCCAGCAGGTTCTCGATGATCCGCTCGACCTTTCCCGGGTCAAGAGAGATGGTCACCGGCTGGGCCACGACCTGGGGGCGGCGGCCGTTGAGCAGGCCCCAGTCGTCGGCGATCCGGGCCGCCAGGGCGGCCACGTCGGTGGGGCGGCGCTTGGGGGCGACGATCCCGTGGGTCAGCCGGTCCAGGTCGAGCAGGTCGTTGAGCAGCCGGTCGAGCTTGCGGGCGTTGGCCACCAGCCGGGTGTAGAGGTCGCTGCGGTCGGCGTCGGCCAGGATGTCGGCCTTGTGCTCCAGGGTCAGGCCGATGCCGACGATCGCGGCCAGGGGCGTGCGCAGCTCGTGGGACACGGCGTCCAGGAAGGTGTTCTTCATCTCGTCCAGGGCCCGCAGCCGCCGGGTCGCCTCCCGCTCCAGCTCCAGGGCCCGGCGGACGTCGGTCAGGTCGACCACCACCCCCTGCCAGTACAGGGGCTTGCCGTCGTCGTCGCGGACCAGCACGCACTCGTCGCGGATCCACATGACGTGGCCGTCGGCGTGGATGGTCCGGTACTCCATCCGGAACGGCTCGCCGGTCCGCTCGCAGCGGGCCTCCTCGGCCAGCACCCGCTCCCGGTCCTCGGGGTGCAGGCGGGTCTTCCAGAAGTTCTTGGTCGCCGCGTCCTCGGGGGTGGTGCCGAACATCGACACCTGGGGGTTGACCCACATGCGGGAGCCGCCGACCTCGAACTCCTCGCTGTAGACCATCACCGGGAGCACCTCGACCAGGGAGCGGAAGCGGCGCTCGGCCTTCTGGCGCTCGACCAGCTCCTGCTGGGCGGCGGCGTACAGGCGGGCGTTGTCGAGGGCGATCGAGGCCACCTCGGCGAACCGGCTGACCTGGTCGACCTCGTCGTTGGAGAACTCCCGGCCGGGCTCGGAGAAGGCCAGGCCGATCACGCCGATGACGTTCCCGCCGATGATCAGGGGGACCCCCAGGACCGCCCGGAAGTTCTCGGCGGCGATCTGGGGGACCCGTCCCTCCCAGCGGCTGTAGTCGGGGATGGCCAGCGGCTGGCCGGTCTCCCAGACCCGGCCGGACAGGCCCTCGCCCTTGAGCATGCGCAGCCCGACCAGGCCGCTGTAGGCCCCGGTGCCCAGGCGCAGGACCATCTCGCCGCTGTCCGGCTCGATCAGGCAGATGTAGCCGTTGGGGGTGCCGACCGCCTGCCCGGCCCAGGCGACGATCCGCTCCAGCAGCCCACCCGCGGCCAGCGGGTCCAGCTCAGGGTCCATCGCCGCGTCCCAGCTCGCGCTCCAGGGCCCCCCCGAACCGCTCGAGGGCCTCCTGGTCGTAGAGGGCGAACACCACGGTGCCGACCGGGGCCGGCCCGGCGGCGTGCTCGCGCACGGCCGCCCCCATGGCCGCGGCCGCCGCCTCCAGCCGGACCCCGCCGACCCCGGTGCCCAGGGCGGGCAGGGCCACGCTGGCCAGCCCCTCGGCGGCGGCCAGGCGCAGCGCGGCCGCGGTGGCGCTGCCGACGGCCTCGGCGCTGGCCGGGCGGCCGGGGGCCATGGCGGCGGCGTGCAGGATCGCCTTGACCCCTCGCCCGGCGAGCCGGCCCGGGCCGGTCCGGACCGCGTCCCCGACCGGCCAGGGGGCCTGGGCGACCGCCTCGGCCTCGACCTCGGCCCCGGCCGCCCGCCGGATGGCCCCGGCGACCCCGGAGCCGAGCCAGCCCTCGTTGTTGGCCGCGTTGACGATCCCCTCGGTGCCAGCGGCCGTGATGTCGCCCTGCCAGACCCAGACGCCGGTCGCCCCACAGCTGGCCACCTTGCGACGCTCGTCCATGTTCCCTCCGGTTGCTCGCCCCACCGTACCCCGGCAGGCCCACGGCGAAGAACACCGGGCTGTCCTAGCGGTAGAGGGCGTGGAGCCAGAGGTCGGCCAGGGTCTCGACGGTGAGGTCGCGGTCCAGCGGCTCGCCCCGGACGGCCCGCAGGAACATCGTCTGCTCGGCCATGGCGGCCAGGGCGGTGGCCGCGGTCAGGGGGTCGACCGGGCGGGTCACGCCCTGGCCGGCGGCGTGCTCGATGTTGCGGGCGATGCGGGCCACGAACTGGCGGCGGACCTCGTCCAGGACCTGGCCCAGCTCCGGGTCCTGGATCGAGGCCTCGGTCCAGAGGGCGATCAGGTCGGCGTCGCGGTCGTACAGGTCGGAGAGGCCGCCCAGGACCTCGACCAGGCTGGCCCGGACGTCGCCGGGCCGCCAGGGCTGGCCGGCCAGGTCGACCAGGGTGGTGGCGTTCTCGGAGATGAGCGCGGCCAGGGCGGCCCGCTTGTTCTTGAAGTAGGCGTAGAAGGTGCCGTGGCCGACCCCGGCCCTGGCCACCACGTCCTCGACCCGGGCCCGGCCGTAGCCCAGGTCGGCGAAGGCCTGGCGGGCCGCGACGAGCAGCCGGGCTCTGGTGTCGGTGGCGGTTGGCACGGGAGGAGGATAGAACCGAATCGGGTCCTCCTCACCTCTTCCTTATCCGTCACGCCTACAATCGGTGTGCTCAGCGCCCCAGGAAAGGAGCCAGCCGGCGGTGGCCACGACGCGTCCCGACACGGGCGGCATGGACGACGTCGCCTCCTCCTTCGACAAGATCCGGGCCAACATCGAGCGGGTCATCGAGGGCAAGACCGATGTGGTCCGCCTCGCCCTGGTGGCCCTGCTGGCCGAGGGGCACCTGCTCATCGAGGACGTCCCCGGGGTCGGCAAGACGATGCTGGCCAAGGCCCTGGCCCGCTCGATCGACTGCTCGGTCCGGCGCATCCAGTTCACCCCCGACCTGCTGCCCTCCGACGTCACCGGGGTCAGCGTGTTCAACCAGGAGCGGGGCGACTTCGAGTTCAAGCCGGGGGCGATCTTCGCCAACATCGTCCTCGGCGACGAGATCAACCGGGCCTCGCCCAAGACCCAGGCCGCCCTGCTCGAGTCCATGGAGGAGCGGCAGGTGACCGTGGACGGGGTCACCTACCAGCTCGGGGTGCCGTTCATGGTGGTCGCCACCCAGAACCCGATCGAGCACGAGGGCACCTATCCCCTGCCCGAGGCCCAGCGGGACCGCTTCATGCTGGAGCTGAACATCGGCTACCCGACCCGCCAGGCCGAGATCGAGATCCTGGAGACCCACGGCCGGACCACCACCCTGCTCAGCGAGCTCCAGCCGGTGGCCGACGCGCCGACCGTGGCCGACATGATCGACGGGGTCAAGACGGTGCATGTGGCCGACACCCTCAAGCGCTACATCGTCGACCTGGTCAGAGCGACCCGCGACCACGCCGACCTGGCCCTCGGGGCCAGCCCCAGGGCCGCCCTGGCCCTGCTCCGGGCGGCCAGGGCCGCCGGGGCCGTGGCCGGGCGCGACTACGTGGTCCCCGACGACGTCAAGGAGCTGGTCAACCCGGTGCTGGCCCACCGGCTGATCACCGCCCCCGAGGCCCAGATGATCGGCCGCACCGCCGCCGACGTGCTCGCCGACATCGTGGAATACGTGCCGATCCCGATCCGCGGCCGGGGCGAGAGCTGACTTGCTGAAGGCGTTCACTCCGCGGGCGGCCGGGTTCGCCGCGGCGGCGGTCGCCCTGTACCTGGCCGGGCGCCTCACCGGCGTCCCCGAGCTGTACATGCTGGCCGTGGCCGCCCTGGCCCTGCCCCTGGGGGCGCTGGCCGTGGTCACCTGGGGCAACTCCCGGCTCACCTCCAGCCGGGCGGTGCGCCCGGTGCGGACCTCGGTCGGCAACCGGATCAGCGTCACCGTCCGCCTCGACAACCCGACCCGGCTGGAGACGGGGGTGCTGCTGCTCGAGGACCGGCTCCCCTACCAGCTCGGGCCCGGGGCCCGCTTCGTGGTCCCCGGGGTCCCCGGGGGCGACCGGGAGCTGCTCAACTACGAGCTGCGGGCGGCGGCCCGGGGCCGCTACTCGATCGGCCCGCTGGCCGTCCGCCTGGCCGACCCGTTCGGGCTGGCCCAGGTCACCTCGGAGCTGGCCGGGGCCTCGGACGTGATCGTCCACCCCCGGGTCGAGCCGCTGAGCGCCCCCGGCCTGGGCGGCGAGCTGGCCTCCTCGGCCGCGACCAAGGTCCGCTACCTGTTCTCCCAGGGCGACGAGTTCTACACCACCCGCGAGTACCGCGACGGCGACGACCTGCGCAAGGTCCACTGGCGCTCCTCGGCCAAGCGGGGCCAGCTGATGATCCGCCAGGAGGAGCGCCCCTGGCAGGCCAGGGCCGTGATCGCCATCGACCTGCGCCTGGCCGCCCACCGCGGCCAGGGGGGCCGGGCCTCGTTCGAGCGGGCGGTGTCGGCGGCCGCCTCGATCGCCCTGCGCCTGGGCCGCTCCGGCTACGAGCTGGCCCTGGTGGCCGACGACGGCCAGCAGGTCCGGCCGGCCGGCATGGCCGACCAGGCCACCGCCGTGCTCGACTTCCTGGCCAGCGTCGAGCCGACCTCGACCCCGTCGCTGGTGCCGATGGCCAACCGGCTGGCCCGGACGGCCGGCGAGGGGCTGCTGGTGGCCGTGCTCGGCGTCCCCTCCTCCGACGAGGCGGCCGCCCTGGCCCGCTGCCGGCTCGGCTTCGGCGGCGCTCTTGGCCTGCTGGTCCGCACCGACAGCTGGCTCGGGCTGGCCGCCCGCGAGGTGGCCGCGGCCGACGCCCAGGCGGCCGGCATCGCCACCCTGCTCGACCGGGCCGGCTGGCGGACGGCCATGCTCTCCCGCACCCAACCCCTGGATGACCCGTGGCGACGACTGACAGCCCCGTTGGGGCGCGCAACACTGACTACGCACAGGCGCTAGCGCTGGCCGGCCTGCTGGCCGGCGCCTCCCTGTCGCTGAGCCGGCTGTACGCCGGCAACGCCTGGCTGCTGCCGACCTGGCTGACCATGGCCGCCGCCCTCGGCCTGGCCGCCCTGCTGCGGCGCCTGGGCGTCGGCCAGCTGCTGTCGCTGGTCGCCATGGCCCTCGGGTTCGTGGTCGTGGGCGGGATCCTGCTCTTCCCGGGGACGCTGCTGCTGGTCATCCCGACCGGCCGGACCCTGTCGGAGATGGCCGCGGCCGCCTCGGCCGCCCTGACCGCGATCAGCGAGCAGGCGGCCCCGGTCCAGGTGACGACCGAGTTCGTCCTGCTCACCTGCGCCGGCGCCTGGGCGGTGGCCACCGCCGCCGACGGGCTCGCCTTCCGGGCCCGGCAGCCCCTGCTGGCGCTGGTGCCGGCCCTCGGCCTGTTCGTCTTCCCGGCGGTCATCCGGCCCTCCAGCCCGGCCTGGTACACGACCTGGTTCATGCTCGGGGCGGCCGGGATGCTGCTGTTCGAGGGCCGGGCCCGGCTGGCCACCTGGGGCCGCTGGGTGTCGAGCGCCCGCAGCCGGCCCGGCGCCGGCTGGCGGCTGCCGCTGACCCCGGCCGCCCAGACCGGCCGCTGGCTGGCCCTGGCCGCCGGGCTGTGCGCCCTGACCGTGCCCTGGCTGCTGCCCGGCTACGGCCAGCAGCCGGTGCTCGACCTCAAGGAGAGCACCGGCACCGACGCCGGTGTCGCCCTCAACCCGTTCATCTCGCTGCGGACCCGCCTGACCGCCCAGGAGGACGTGCCCATGTTCCGGGCCCGCAGCACCCAGCGGGAGCGCTGGCGGCTGATGGTCTACGACCGCTTCGACGGCACCGACTTCGCCCCCTCCAGCGACCCCCGCGACGACCTGGTCCCCTTCGAGGGCCCGATCCCGGGCGAGCAGGACCCGGACCTGCCCGTGACCCAGGTCACCCAGGAGGTCGAGATCCAGAAGCTGAGGGAGTTCTGGCTGCCGGCGGCCATCACCCCGGCCCAGGTCGACGCCGGCCGGCAGGTGCTGGCCAACCCGACCTTCGCCAGCCTGACCATCAACCAGCGGCTCCGGGAGGGGTTCAGCTACACGGTCGTCTCCCAGGTCCCCGACATCGACGCCGCCGACCTGGACGGGCCGGTCGACTACCGCAGTTACCCGAACCTGCGACCGTACCTGGAGACCGGGAGCCTCGACCGCGAGGTGCGCGAGCGGGCCGACAGGTTGGTCGAGGCCAACGACGCCGACACCCCCTTCGGGAAGGCCCTGGCCATCCAGGACTACCTGCGCAGCAAGGAGTTCCGCTACAACCTGAACGTGCCGGCCCTGTCGGCCGGCGGCAACCAGCTGCGGCGCTTCCTGACCGAGGTCCGGGAGGGCTACTGCGAGCAGTTCGCCATCGCCATGGCCATGATGGCCCGCCAGGTCGGCGTCCCCTCCCGGGTCGCGGTCGGCTTCACCTCGGGCGAGGTCGTCGACAACAACTTCCTCCAGGTCACCACCCACGACGCCCACGCCTGGCCGGAGCTGTGGTTCCCCGGGACCGGTTGGGTGCCGTTCGAGCCGACCCCGCGGGCCGACGGCACCGTGGCCGTGCCCTCCTACACCACCCCGGCCGGCCGGGTGCCCTCCGACGACACGGGCACGACCCCCACCCCCGACACCACCGGCCCGGACACCACCCCCAACCCGGCCGGCCAGGGCCCCGAGCCCACGCCGGCCGCCGAGGGCGACCCACTGGCCGGGACCGGCGCCGGCCGGGGCTGGCTGGACCGGCCGGTCGTCCGGGCCGGCCTGGCCGTCGTGCTGCTGATCCTGGCCGTCCCCGGGGTCAAGTGGGCCCGCAACCTGCTGGCCCGGCGGCGGGCCGGGCACCGGCCCCGCGACGCCGTGGCCGAGTCGTACGCCGAGCTGACCACCTGGGCCAGGGACGCCGGCATCGGCCGCCGGGGGGCAGAGACGCCGGCCGCCTACGCCCGCCGCCTGTCCGGCGACTTCGACGCCGACGCCGACCCGCTGGTCGAGCTGACCGGCCTGTTCGAGCAGGCCGAGTACGCCCCCGACGAGCCCGGCGACGACCAGGCCGGCGAGGCCAGGCGCCTGGCCCGGCACGCCCGCTCCAGCCTGGCCGGCCGCCTCGGCTGGCGCCGCCGGGTGGTGGCCACGGTCAGCCCCCGCAGCCTGGTCGGTCAGCCCCGCCGGTAGCGGGCCACGGCCAGGGGCACGAACACCGCCAGGATGGCCGCCGACCAGGCCAGCGCCCTGGTCACGTAGAAGCCGGCGCCGTGGCCGAGCAGGGCCTCGGCGGCCGGGCCCTGGGTGAGCACGCGGACCGCGTCCACCATGACCGTGACCGGCTGGTGCTCGGCGAAGGCCTGCATCCAGCCCGGCATCGACTCGACCGGCACATAGGCGCTGGACACGAAGGTCAGCGGGAACACCATCAGGGCCAGGCCCTGGGCGGCCTGGGGGGTCCCGGCGAACAGGCCGAGGGTGATGAACATCCACTCGAAGGCGAACCCGAACACCAGCAGCAGCCCGAAGGCGGCCAGGGCGTCGGCCAGGCCGCCGTGGAGCCGGAACCCGACCGCGAAGCCGACGGCGCTGGTGATGGCCAGGCTCCACACCAGCAGGGCGGTGTCGGCCATGGCCCGGCCGGCCAGGACGGCGCTCCTGGGGATGGGCAGGGAGCGGAGCCGGTCCACGAAGCCCTGCTCCAGGTCCTCGGCCACCCCGGCGGCCGCGCCCATGCCGGCGAACAGCAGGCCGGTGGTGATGAACCCCGGGACCAGGAAGTCGACGTAGTCGAGGCCTCCGGCGCCGATGGCGCCGCCGAACACGTAGCGGAAGATCAGCAGGAACAGGGCGCTCTGGATGGTCCCGACGACCACCAGCTGGGGCGTGCGCAGGAACTTGAGCAGGCCCCGCCGGGCGATGCCGACGGTGCTGGCGGCCAGCCCGGCCGAGCGCCCGGCGGGCACGGGGACGGGGGCGGGGATGCTTGCCATGGTCGGTCGCTCCTCTCAGGCCGCCGGGTGCCCGGCGGCGGTCTCGGTGGGCTGCTCCAGCCCCTGGCCGGTCAGGGCCAGGAACACCTCGTCGAGGGTCGGCGGCCGCAGCGAGATGTCCTCGACGGCGATCCCGGCCGCGTCCAGGGCGCCGAGGGCGTCGCGCAGCGGGTCGGTGCCGGCGGCGACGGCGACCCGGACCCGCCGGGTGGCCTCCTCGACCTGCGGCTGGTCCTGGCCGGGCCCGGCCAGGCCGGCGGCCGCCCTGGCCAGGGCGGCCCGGTCGCGGGTGTGGACCTCGATGACGTTGCGGCCGGCCCGCTGCTTGAGCTCGCCGGGGGTGCCGGCGGCCACCACCCGGCCGTGGTCGATGATCACGATGCGGCTGGCCAGGTGGTCGGCCTCGTCCAGGTACTGGGTGGTCAGCAGGACGTCGGTGCCGGCCGCGACCAGGGCCCCGATGGCGTCCCAGAGCTCGATGCGGCTGCGCGGGTCCAGCCCGGTGGTCGGCTCGTCCAGCAGCAGCAGGCGCGGCGCCCCGACCAGGCTGGCCCCCAGGTCGAGCTTGCGGCGCATGCCCCCCGAGTAGGTCCGGGCCAGCCGGTCGGCCGCCCCGGTCAGCCCGAGCAGGTCGAGCACGCGGGCGCTGCTCGCCCTGGCCGTGCGCCCGTCCTGCCCGAACAGCCTGGCCACCAGGTGCAGGTTCTCCCGGCCGGTCATGGCCGGCTCGACGGCCGCGTACTGGCCGGCCAGCCCGATCACCCGGCGCACCGCCCCGGGCTCGCGGCGCACGTCGTGGCCGGCGACAGCCAGCTCCCCCGCGTCGGGTCGCAGCAGGGTGGCCACGGTGCGCACGAAGGTCGTCTTGCCGGCCCCGTTGGGGCCGAGCACGGCCAGCACCTGTCCCGGCTCGGCCACCAGGTCGAGGCCGTCCAGGGCGACCGTCCTGCCGAACCGCTTGCGGAGGCCGGTCGCCTCGATCGTCGGCGTCATCTGCACCCCTCCCGCTCGATAGAACTATGTTCATTTGATCGAACACCGTTCTAGCATCGCGGCCGAAGCTTGTCAAACAGTGTTCTAGAAGACGAACATAGTTCGACCTCTGGTACAGTCCGGTCCATGGCCATCCCCGACCCGCCCTGGAAGACCGCCCCGCGCCAGCGGCCGGCCCGCGCTCCCCTGTCCCGGGAGGCGATCCTCGACGCCGCCATGCGGGTGCTGGACCGCGAGGGGGCGGCCGGGCTGAGCATGCGCCGGGTCGCCGACGAGCTGGGCACCGGCCCGGCCTCGCTCTACTGGCACGTGGCCAGCAAGGACGCCCTGATCGACCTGATCATCGACCGGGTGGCCGGCGAGGTGCCGCTCCCCGAGCCCGACCCGGCCCGCTGGCAGGAGCAGCTGCGGGAGTGGCTGCTCGGGGTCAGGACCGTGTTCGCGCGCCACCCGGGGGTGGCCGCCCTGACCCTGGGACGGATCCCGACCGGCACCAACGTGCTCCGCTGGGCCGAGTGGACGCTGGTCCTGATGCGCGGGGCCGGCATCCCCGACCGGATCGCCACCTACGCCGGCGACCTGCTCGGACTGTACCTGGGGGCCACCGGCTACGAGGCCACCCTGCCCCCGATGACCTCAGCCACCGGCGAGCCGCTGTCGCCGGAGGAGACCGCGGCCATGATGCGCGGCTATTTCGCCTCCCTGCCGGCCGACCAGTTCCCCAACGTGGTCTCGACCGTGGACGAGATGTTCAGCGGCGACCTGGACGAGCGGTTCGAGCTCGGCCTGGACGTGATCCTGCGCGGCCTGGCCTCCTACGCCCGCCCTTGAGCGGCCCGGACGGGCCCGGCCCTCAGGAAGGGCCCTGGCCGCCGCGCTCCTCCCAGCGGGAGCGCAAGCGGTC
>CALGFH010000335.1 GCA_937881255.1 uncultured Actinomycetes bacterium | reverse complement strand
AGCCCGGCCCACCCCCGGAGCCGCCGGCCGCGCCGGAGCAGCGCCCCCAGGCCGAGCCCCGGCCCCGGCGCGATCCCCCGCCGCCGGCCAGGCCGGCGGGCGGCCCGGCTGGCCGGGGCCGCGACGGGCGGCGGCAGCACGCCGGGTTCGGGGACCCGCTGGTCGAGGCCATGGCCAGGGCCCTGGCCGGCCGTGGCTACGACGAGACGACCGTGCGCTCGGCCATCCGCTCCTTCACCGCCAACGGCCGCGGCCCCTCCGGCGAGGCGGCCGTCCGGTCGGCGCTGGTCGAGCCGATGCTCCAGGCCGCCGCCGAGCGCCTGCTCGGCGCCCCCAGGTCCAGCCGCCCGGCCGACCGCCGGCCCGACGCCGCCGGTCCGCCCCGGGCGGCCGAGCGCCCTCCCTCCGCCCCGGCGGCCCCGGCCCGTCCGCCCGACCCGGCGCCGCCCCCGCCGCCCCGGCGGGAGGAGCCGGCGCGCCCCGAGGCGGCCTGGGCGGTGCTCTGGGCCGACCTGGCCGACAGCGGCCGGCGGCCCGGCGACCGGGCCGGGGCGCCCGGCGACGACGGCGACGACCTGATGGCCGTGGCCAACGCCGTCCAGGCCCGGCGCCGGGTCAGGCTGCTGCGCCGCTGACCCGCTCAGCCCGCGTAGAGGCCGTCGATGCGCTCGGCGTACTTGGCGTGGATGATGCGGCGGCGGAGCTTGAGGGTGGGGGTGAGCTCCTCGCTCTCGGCGGTCCACTCGACCGGCAGGACCTCGAACCGCTTGACCTGCTCGATGCGGGCCAGGCGCTGGTTGACGGCGTCGACGGCCAGCTGGACCTCGGCCAGCACCCGGTCGGAGGCGGCCAGCCCGGCCAGGTCGCCGCCCTCCAGGCCGTTGCGGGCCGCCCAGGCGGGGGCGAGCTCGTGGTCGAGCACGATCAGGGCGACCACGTACGGCCGGTCGTCGCCGTAGACCAGGGCCTGGCCGATCAGCGGGTGCTCCTTGAGCAGGCCCTCGATGTTGGCCGGGGAGAGGTTCTTGCCGCTGGAGGTGATGATCAGCTCTTTCTTGCGGTCGACGATCTTGAGGTACCCGTCGCCGTCCAGCTCGCCGACGTCGCCGGTGTGGAGCCAGCCCTCGGCGTCGATCAGCTCGGCCGTGGCCTCCGGCTGCCGGAAGTAGCCGGGGGTGTTGACCGGCCCCCGGACCAGCACCTCGCCGTCGCCGGCGAGGCGCACCTCGACCCCGGCCAGGGCCGGGCCGACGCTGCCGATCTTGACCTTGCCGGGCCGGTTGCCGGTGGCCACCCCGGTGGTCTCGGTCATGCCGTAGACCTCGACCAGGGGCAGCCCCAGGGCGGCGAAGAACTCGGCAACGTCGACGGCCAGGGGCGAGGCCGCGCTGGAGGCGAAGGTGCAGCGGTCCAGCCCGATGGCGTGCCTGACCTTGGCCAGGACCAGCCGCTCGAGCAGGGCGTGGCGGGCCCGGAGGCCGAACGGCACGGCCTCGCCCCGCTGCTGGCGCCGGACGACCTCGAGGCCGGTGGCCACCGCCCGCTGGGCGATCTTGCGCTTGCGCTCGTTCTCCTCGGCGGCCAGCTTGGCCTCGATGCCGGCCCGCACCTTCTCCCAGACCCTTGGCACGCCGAAGAAGATCGTCGGCCGGGCCTCGCGGACGTACTCGACCGCCTGGCCGGGATCGGGGCAGAACCAGACGTGGGTCCGCAGGGCCAGGGGCACGTAGATCGACAGCACCCGCTCGGCGATGTGGGCCAGGGGCAGGTACGAGACCGAGCTGCCCCCGGGGCTCAGCTCGGTCAGCCGCAGCAGGGCGGCCGACTCGAAGAGCAGGTTGTGGTGGGTCAGGAGCACGCCCTTGGGCGGGCCGGTGGTCCCGGAGGTGTAGAGCAGGGCGGCGTTGTCCTCGGGCCCGACCCGGCCCCGCAGGGCATCGAAGCCGGAGCGGTCGGCGGCCAGGGCCTGGCGGCCCCGGTCGACCAGCTCGTCCCAGCTCAGCACCCCCGGGCCGTCGCCGTCCTGGGCGCCGTCCAGCAGCACCACCTGCCGCAGGGCGGGCAGGTCGTCGCGGATGTCCTGCCAGCGCTTGAGCATGTCCCGGTCCTCGAGCACGGCCACCTTGGCCTCGCAGTGGCCGGCCACGTACCGGATCTGCTCGGGGGCGAGGGTGAAGTAGAAGCTGGTCGGGGTGGCCCCGGCGTGGATGGCGGCCTGGTCGGCGAGGACGTGCTCGGGCCGGTTGGTGGCCATGATGGCCACGAAGTCGCCCTGGCCGACCCCCAGGCCGGCCAGGCCCATGGCGACCTCGGCGACCCGCTCGCGGTAGTCGCGCCAGGACAGGGTCTGCCAGGCGCCGTCCCGCTTCCAGGACATGGCCGGCGCGTCCCCGTGGCTGGCCGCGTGCTCGGCGAGCAGGTCGCACAGGGTACGGCCGCTGACCTCCCGCTCGATCTCCTGGCGCTCGATCTCGACCCGGTCCTGGCTCATGGCGACCCACCCTCGGCTCGGAGAGGCTGCTCGCTGGCGAGCATAGGTAGCCGGGGAGGGCAGGTAAAGGGCCGGAGCGCCGTGAGCGACTCGTTGGCGGGGCCCGGCAGGCTTGTCGCGAAGAGAGCAGCTCGCAGGAGACAGATGCCGATGCCCCAGGTCCCCCAGGCTGGAGCGCGCTACCTGGCCGCCCTCGACTACGCGCGGCGCGGCCTGCCCGTGGTCCCCCTCCACTACGTGGTCCGCAGCCGGCGCACCACCACCGTGGCCTGCTCGTGCGGGGAGCCGGCCTGCGCCAGGGTCGGCGCCCACCCGCTGCCCTCCCACGGGGCCGCCGACGCCACCACCGACCCCATCCGGCTCACCTGGTGGTGGCGGCGCTTCCCCGACGCCAACGTCGGCCTGGCCACCGGGACCAGCTTCGACGCCCTGATCGTGCACGGCTCGACCGGTGACACCGCCCGCTGGGCGGTCATCGGCGAGGCCCTCCGCTCGGCCGGCCCGCTGGTGCGGACCGGCGGCGACACCTGGCACTTCCTCTTCGCCCCGACGGGCCTGGCCAGCCAGCGCCCGTGGGGGCTGGCCAGGGCCGAGTGGCGGGGCTGGGGTGGCTGGGTGGTGGCCCCGCCCAGCCACCACCCCGGCGGCGCCGTGGCCGCCTGGGTGCGCGACCTGGGCACCCGCCTGCCCGAGCTGCCACCGGCCATCGGCCAGCGGCTTGAGCAGGTCGGCCCCGCCGAGCCCCTCACCCAGCTCATCTACGCCCAAGCTCGCGACTAGGTATTCCATGGCCGGCCATATACACTCCCGCGTATTCGGTTCATACAGCCTCAGCCAGAGGATCCAGGCAACCAAGGCAAACGATCGTAGGTCGGCGTGGTGGTAGGCACGATCGACTTCTTCCTCCTCGGCCCGCTGGAAGCACGCCAGCGTGAGCGGCCGCTGCGGCTCGGCAGCATCAAGCACCGGATGCTGCTGGCCAAACTGCTGCTCCATCCCAACCAGGTCGTCTCGACCGAGGAGCTGATCGTGGCCGTCTGGGGCGAGGAGCCCCCGCCGACGGTCAAGCAGTCGCTCCAGAACCACGTGGCCGCCCTGCGCAAGTCGATCGAGGCCGGCAACGGCGCCGGCCCGCCCCGCACCCTGGTCACCCGCGACCCCGGCTACCTGCTCCGGGTCGACCCCGAGCGCCTCGACCTGCACCGCTTCCAGCGCCTCGACCGCGAGGGCCGCCAGGCCCTGTCCAGCGGCGACCCGGCCCGGGCGGCCGACCTGCTGCGCCAGGCCCTGGCCCTGTGGCGCGGGCCGGCCCTGGCCGACGTGGCCGCCTCGGCCGACCTCGCCTGGCCGGAGCTGGTCGGGGTCGAGGAGCTCCAGGTCGCCTCCACCGAGGCCCGGATCGAGGCCGAGCTGGCCCTGGGCCGCCACCACGAGCTGGTGGCCGAGCTGGAGGCGCTGGTCCGGCTGTACCCGCTGCGCGAGCACCTCCACGGCCAGCTGATGCTGGCCCTCTACCGCTCGGGCCGCCAGGCCGACGCCCTGGCCGCCTACCGGGCGGCCCGCAAGGTGCTGGTCGACGAGCTCGGGATCGAGCCCAGCGTCGGCCTGCAGCGCCTCGAGCAGGCCATCCTGGCCCAGGACCCGGCGCTGGACCTGCTGGTCCCGGCCCGTTCCGGCGACCCCGAGGCCCACGACGACCACGGCCCCCCCGACAGGGGCGACGGGACCACCGCCGAGGGCGGCGGCAGCGTGGAGCGCAAGCTCGTGTCGGTGCTGTTCGCCGAGGTCGACGAGCCCCTTGGCGAGGCCGGGGAGCGCGACCCCGAGGACGTCTCCAGCATGCTCGACCGGCACCTGGACCGGGTCCGGGCCGAGATCGAGAGCTTCGGCGGCACCGTCGAGCACGCCATCGGCGGCATCACCATGGCCACCTTCGGGGTCCCCCAGACCCGCGAGGACGACCCCGAGCGGGCCGTCAGGGCCGCCCTGGCCATCCGCGACGCCCTGGCCGATTCCGACCGGGTGGAATTGCGGGTCGCCGTGACCACCGGGGAGGCGCTGGTCACCGACGGGACGCGGGTGGCGGGCGACCCGGTGGCCACCTGCGCCCGGCTCCAGCAGGCCGCACCCAGCGGGACCGTGCTGGTGTCGGAGGCGACCGGCCGGGCCACCGAGCGCTCGATCAGCTACGGCCCGGCCAGCCTGCTCGCCCTGGCCGGGCGGGCCCGGCCGATGACGGTGTGGAGCGCGCTCGAGCCCCGCAACCGCACCGGCATGGACGGCCTGGCCGCCGGGCCGGTGCCGCTGATCGGCCGCGACCGTGAGCTGGGCCTGCTGCTGGAGGCGTTCCGGCGGGCCCGGGACGGCCGCCGGCCCCAGCTGGTGACCCTGCTCGGCCCGCCCGGCATCGGCAAGAGCCGGCTGGTGGCCGAGCTCGGCCGGGCCCTGGACGCCGACGACGACCTGGTCAGCTGGCGTCAGGGCCGCTCCTCGCCCTGGGACGGGGGCCGCTCCTCCCCCACCGGCGGCGTCACCTACTGGGCCCTGGCCGAGATCGTCAAGGCCGAGGCCGGCATCCTCGAGACCGACTCGGCCGACCGGGTCGGGCGCCGTCTGTCCCGGGTCGTGGCCCACGCCATGGCCGACGAGCCGGACGCGATCGACCGGGTCACCTGGCACCTGCAGGGGCTGGTCGGCGAGGGCGACGGCGCCCCGGTCCAGTCGGGCCGCCGCGACGAGGCGTTCACCGCCTGGCGGCGCTTCCTGTACGGGCTGGCCGGCCGGCGACCGCTGGTCCTGGTGCTGGAGGACCTGCACTGGGCCGACGACGCCCTGCTCGACTTCCTCGAGGAGCTGCTGGAGCCGACCGGGCAGGCGACCGTTGGCCGGGACGGGCGGCCCCTGCGCCCCCGGACCCCGCCGGCGGCCCCCCTGCTGATCGTTGCCACCGCCCGCAAGGAGCTGCTGACCCGCCGGCCGGCCTGGGACGGGAGCGGGGAGGCGGCCCTGGCCATCGAGCTGGAGCCGCTGTCGGAGTCCGACACCGGCCACCTGCTGGAGACGCTGCTGGCCGCCAACCGGCTCCCCACCGGGGTCGGCCCGGCCCTGCTGGCCGCGGCCGGCGGCAACCCCCTGTTCGCCGAGGAGTACGTGCGCATGGTGCGCGACCACCACCCCCTGCCCGGCCCGCCGGTCGAGCGGCTGCCCCTGCCCGAGACGGTCCACGCGATCATCGCCGCCCGCCTGGACGCCCTGCCCGCCGAGGAGAAGGCGGCCCTGCAGGACCTCTCGGTGCTGGGCCGGGTGGGCTGGGTCGGCGCCCTGGCCGCGGTCAGCGGCCGCACCCGGGCCGAGGTCGAGGCCTGCCTGGAGCGCCTGCGGGCCAAGGAGTTCCTGTACCGGGCCGGGCGGTCCTCGATGGCCGGGGAGCGCGAGTACGGCTTCCGCCACGTGCTCGTCTGCGAGGTCGCCTACGGCCAGATCCCGCGCCTGGAGCGGGCCGGCAAGCACCGCCGGGCCGCCGACTGGCTGGAGTCGCTGGCCGCGGAGCGCTCGGAGCTGCTGGCCCACCACTACGGCCGGGCCCTGGAGCTGGCCAGCGCCGCCGGCCAGGACACCGGCGACCTGGCCGACCGGGCCCGCCTGGCCCTGCGCGACGCCGGCGACCGGGTCGCCGGGCTGGGCGCCCACCTGACCGCCGCCCGCTACTACTCTGAGGCCCTGGCCATCTGGCCCGATGACGACCCCGAGCGTCCGGATCTCGAGCTGCGGACCGGCTCGGCCTACTGCATGGGCGAGGGCGCCGGCGAGGAGCTCCTCAGCAGGGCCCGGGACGGGCTGCTGGCCATGGGCGACCGCGAGCGGGCCGCCGAGGCCGAGTCCCACCTCGGCCTGCTCGCCTACACCCAGGGCCGGGACCGCTCCGCCCACCTCGACCGGGCGCTGGCCCTGGTCGCCGACCTGCCCCCGTCCCACTCCAAGGCGGTGGTGCTCAGCCGCTGCATGATGCACCTGCTGGTGGCCGACCGGAACGCCGACGCGATGCAGGTGGCCCGCGAGGGGCTGGCCATGGCCAGGAGCCTGGGCGACCGGGAGGTCGAGGTGGACGCCCTCGGCACCATCGGGGCCACCCGGGTCTGCCTCGGCGACCCCGGCGGCGTCCAGGACCTGGAGCGCTGCATCGCCCTGTGCGAGGCCGACGGCTCCTCGAGGGAGATCGCCTGGCAGAACAACCTCGCCTTCTCGTACGCCCTGCTGGGTGACCTGCGACGCTGCTTCACGGTCCGGGAGGCCGGCTGGGCGGCGGCCGAGCACTTCGGGTCGGCCAGGTCGCTGCGCTGGCTGGAGCTGGAGCGGGTGGCCGAGCACTTCTGGAGTGGCCGCTGGGACCAGGCGGTCCGGGTGGCCGACTCGGTCGCGCCCGACGGCGAGGAGGGCGCCCAGCACTTCATGGAGTGCCTGTGCCGGCTCTGGCGCGGCCGCATCCGGCTGGCCAGGGGCCAGCTGGCCGGGGCCCGCGAGGACGCCGGCCGGGCCCTGGCCCTGGCCCGGGAGTCGGGCGACCGCCTGCACCTGGACCCGGCGCTGGCCTTCAAGGCCCGGGTGCTGCTGACCACCGACCAGGCGGCCGAGGCCGGCAAGCTGCTCGACGAGCTGCTGGCCACCCTGGGCGGCTGCCTGCTCAAGCCCGAGCTGGGGGCCGACCTGCCCCTCGGCCTGATCGCGCTCGGCCGCCCGGTCGAGGCCCTCGACGGGGCCCTGCCGTCGCGCTGGCTGGACGCGGCCCGGGCGTTCGCGGGCGGCGACCCGGGCCGGGCGGCCAAGCTCTACGCCGAGATCGGCAGCCGCCCCGACGAGGCCACCGCCCGCCTGGCCGCGGCCCGCCGCCTGCTCCCGACCCGCCCGGCCGAGGGCCGGGTCGAGCTGGAGCGGGCGATCACCTTCTTCCGCGAGGCCGGCGCCAGCGCCTCCCTGGAGCAGGCCAAGGAGCTGCTGTTCGCCCTGACTTGACCAACCCCCGAGGAATAGAGAGAGTTTTCTCTCGTCCCCCGACTCGGCAAGGAGTAGCCTAGCCGCCATGGTGTCTGCCAGGCCCCGGGACCGGATCCTGACCACGGCCACCGAGCTCTTCGAGCAGGAGGGCATCGGTGCGGTCGGGGTCAACCGCATCATCGGCCAGGCCGACGTGGCCCCGATGACCCTCTACCGCCAGTTCGGCAACAAGGACACCCTGGTCGCGGCCACCATCGAGCAGTGGAGCACCTCGTGGCTGCACCGGCTGGCCGACGCCATGGACCGCCGCGGCGACGACCCCGCCGATCGCTTCGACGGCCTCTGGGACGAGCTCCAGGCCTGGTTCGACGAGGAGCCGTTCCGCGGCTCGCTGGTGGCCAACGCCGCCACCGAGCTGCGCAGCGAGCCCGACCACCCCGCCCAGGTCAAGATCGCCCAGCACCGCCAGGCCCTCCGTCAGCTGCTGGAGGACCTGGCCAAGGCGTCCGGGGCCGACGACCCGACCATCCTGGCCGCCCAGCTCCAGGTCCTGGTGGACGGGGCCATCACCGCCGCCTCCGTCGACCGCCCCCCCGCCTCGGTCGCCGGCGCCCGCGCCCTGGCCAGGGCCGCCGTGACCGCCGCCGCCGGCTAGCCGGTCAGCCGGCGTCCCTTGACGCGGCCAGGGCGATCCGGGTGAGCTCGCGGGCGTGCCGGGCGGCGCCGCCGTGGCGGTCGACCATGGCCCCGGCGATGGCCCCCTCGACCAGGGTCAGCAGCTGCCCGCCGAGGGCCTCGGGGTCGCGGGCCCCGGCCGAGCGGGCCAGGTCCTCCAGCAGCTGACGGGTCGCCTGACGGTGGCGGGTGAGGACGGCGTGGGCGGCCGGCCCGCGGCCGTCCGGCGGGGCGGCCATCGCGGCCGCGACCGGGGAGCGGGCGAACTCCTCTGAGGCGAACCAGGCCTCGAGGGTGTCCCAGAGCGCGTGCAGGGCCGACCCCGGCGGGCCCTGCCGCCTGCTCGTCTCGCCGGCCAGCCAGGCGCGCCAGCGCTCGCTCGCCCGCTCCAGGTCCGCCGCCGCGGACTCCTGCCTTGTCATCCCCATCGACCTGCTCCGCGCTATCGGGCTAATCGTACGCTCGCCTCCATCCACTAGAGCCGGGCGAACGGTTCTTCGTGGAAAGTAACTAGTTCTTCTTGACTAGTGTGAGAGAGAACGTTATCACTATTAGCAACACCCGGTCATGTCGGCGAAAAGGAGGCAAACATGCGTCGACTGGCAAACCGCCCTACTCCGTCAAGCCGGCTGGTACGGGTGGTGTTCGTCCTCGGCGCGGCCGTGCTGCTGGCCGCGCTCGCCGCCGCACCCGCCTCCGCCCACACCGAGAAGAAGGCCGGCAGGTACAGCTTCGTGGTCGGCTTCGGCACCGAGCCCGCCTACGCCGGCCAGCCCAACAGCATGCAGGTGATCATCAGCCGGGACGGCAAGCCCGCCACCGACCTGGGCGGCCAGCTCGACGGGCTGATGGGCCACGCCTACTACGGCGGCAAGGCCGACCCCAAGGCCGAGAACGCGATGATGCCGCTGGAGGCGCACTTCGGCGACGGCTGGGGCACCCCGGGCGACTACCGGTCGTTCTTCGTCCCGAGCCAGGCCGGCGCCTACACCTTCAGCCTGAAGGGCAAGGTCGGCGCCCAGAAGGTCAACCTGGTCATCCCGAGCGGGCCCGAGACCTTCGGCGACGTCAACGACCCGGCCAAGACCGCCCTGCCGGCGGTCAAGGACCCGTCCACCGCCCAGCTCGCCCAGCGGCTGGACCGTGAGGCGACCCGGGTGAACGCCACCGTGGCCGCGGCCACGGCCGCGCAGCGGGACGCCGAGGACGCGGCCGGGCAGGCCCGGATGCTGGCCATCGGCGGACTGCTGGTCGGCGCCGTCGGGCTGGTCCTGGGCGGGCTGGCCCTGGCCAGGTCCAGGCGGCCGGCCGCACCCGCGGCCCGTCCCGACGTCGCCCTCAGCGGGGCCGGGAAGGTCTAGGGCACTCCGATGCGCCTCCGTGGGCGGCTCGCCGCGCTCGCTGCACTGGCCGGGGTCTGGCTCCTCGCCTCCGGCCCCGCGGCGGCCGCCCACGGTGCCCTCGCGTCCAGCGAGCCAGCCGGCGGGAGCTCGCTGGAGCGGGCGCCGGCGGCGGTGACCCTCCGCTTCACCGAGCGTCCCGACCCGGGCCTGTCCTCGGTCCGGGTGCTCGACAGTCGCGGACGGGTCGTCGCCGGCGGCCCCGCGCAGCCGGTCGCCGGCCGGCCCGAGGAGCTGCGGGTCCCGGTGGCCGGGCTCGCGGCCGGCGGCTACACGGTGAGCTGGCGGATCGTCTCGGCGGTGGACGGCCACCGCACCGACGGGGTGTTCGCCTTCGGGGTCGGCACGGCCGGCGCCCCCCAGCTCCCGGCGTCCCAGGCGGTGGCCGAGGTCCGCACCGGGCCGGCCCTGTCCCCGACGGCCCTTGCCGGCCGCTGGGCCTGGTACTGGGGCCTGACCCTGCTGGTCGGGGCGGCCGCCACCGGCCTGCTGGTGTTCGGCGGCCGACTGCCCGGCCGCCCGGCCCTGCTCCTCGCCCTCGCCCTGGCGGCCTCGGCGGCCGGGCTGGTGGCGATGACCGCCGCCGCCCGCGCCGAGGCGGGCGTGCCCCTGGCCGAGATGCTCGCCTCGACCACCGGCCGCTGGCTGCTCTGGCGCGGGGCCCTGCTGGCCGCCGCCGTCGCCGTCACCTGGTGGCTCCTGACCCGCCCCGCCGGCGCGACCCCGGCCCTGCTCGCGCTGGGGGTCGCGGGCGGAGGCGGGATGCTGGTCCATGCCCTGTCCGGGCATGCGGCCGGGCCGTCGTCGCTGCGGGCCCTCAACCTGGGTGCCCAGTGGGCCCACCTGCTGGCGGTCGGGGTCTGGATCGGGGGGCTGGCCTGGCTGCTGGCCGGGCTCCGGGAGCAGGCCCCGGGCGGGTCGGCCCGGGCGGTGGTGCTGCGGTTCTCCAAGCTGGCCGGGATCAGCCTGGCCGTGGTGGTGGCCACCGGGGTGGCCAGGACGGTCGACGAGCTGGGCGGGTGGGCGCGGCTGGCCGACAGCGGGTTCGGGCGGGCCCTCGACCTCAAGCTGGTGCTGTTCGCCGGGCTGGTGGCGCTGGGGGCGTTCAACCGCTACCGGCTGGTGCCGCTGTTCGAGGCTGAGGTCCGGCGGCGGGCCGTGGCCCGGCTGCGGCGCAGCGTCGGGGGCGAGCTGGGGCTGGCCGCGGGGGTGCTGGCCGCGGCCGCGCTGCTCAGCCAGCTGGCCCCTGGGGCGCCGGACGGGGCGGCCCGGCCCCGGCCGGCGGCCACGCCGGTCCTGGCGGCCAGCGGCGCCGACTGGGCCACGACCGTGAAGGTGACCCTGACCGTGACCCCGGGCGCGGCCGGGCCCAACCGGTTCACGGCCATCGTGGCCGACTTCGACAGCGGCACCGCCCTCCCGGCCGACCGGGTCGAGCTGAGCGGCACGCCGGCCTCCAACCCCGGCCTTGGCACCGCCCGCCTGGAGCTGACCGAGGCGGCCGACGGCCGCTGGCTCGGCCAGGGCCGGATGCTGTCGCTGGCCGGCCGCTGGGACCTCACCACCACCATCCAGCGCCCCGGCGGCGGCATCTCCGTGCCCCTGCGCCTCGACGTCCCATCGGCGACCCCGTCCTGATCCGTCCCCTGCTGACCCATCCCTCCGCACCCGCCCTCTATGAAAGAGAGATAACAGTCACTATCATTTGTACTGTTCCATCTGATTCGCCCGGGGAGGAAGGCGCCGGGCACTTGACAGGATCGACCGAGAAGGGAGCATCTCATGCCCGTTTCCGTCCACCGTGCGGTATCCGCCGTACTCCACGTCATGCTGGTCGCCTTCGTGACCCTGTCGGCCCGGGTCCAGCACGGCGTCCTCCGATCCAAGCACTGGTTCGCCCCACTGGCCACGGCGACGGCCGCCTACGCCTGGCTGTGGGTCGTCCGCCCCGACGCCTGGCTGTGGTGATGGCCGGGCACCCGATCGCATGCGGCCCGAAGGGGGTATCCGAGCTGCGCGTCCGTTGGGGTTAGTCCCGGGTCCCGGGAGGGGCTAGGCTGGGTCGCACGCACGAACCGTACGAATCACGCGGAAGGAGCGGCGAGTGGCCCGCCCCTCCCGGCCACCGGGCGCCCCTGGCGGTGCCGAACGCAAGCTCGTCACCGTCCTGCTGATCGACGTCGACGAGTCCCGCGAGGGCTTCGCCGACCTCGACCCGGAGGACGCCGGGCGGCTGCTGGCGGGCCCGCTGGGCCGGGTCCGGGCCGAGGTCGAGGCCCACGGCGGGATCGTCATCGAGACCCTCGGCGGCCGCACCGTCGCCCTGTTCGGCATCCCCCGCACCCGCGACGACGACCCCGAGCGGGCCGTGCGGGCCGCCCTGGCCGCCGTGACGTCCGGGCACGGGGGGCCGGTGCGGGTCCAGGCGGCCGTGGCCACCGGGGAGGTCCTCGTCCGGCCAGCAGGCGACCCGGCCGCCGGGTGGCGGGTCGCCGGCGAGCCCATGGGGACGGCGGCCCGGCTCCAGGAGCTGGCCCCGGCCGGGTCGGTGCTGGTGTCGGAGGCGACCCGCCGGGCCACCGAGCGGGCGATCGCCTACGGCCCGGCCCAACCGGCCCCGCCCGGGGGCCGCGACCCGGTGCCGGCGTGGCCGGCGCTCGCGCCCCGGGCCGGCCCGGCCTCCCCCAGCCGGCGCTTCCCGCCCCTGGTGGCCCGCGACCGCGAGCTGGCGGCGCTGCTGGCCGCCGCCCGCCGGGCCGGCCACGGCGCCGGGCCGGTGCTGGTCACCGTCCTCGGCGACGCCGGCATCGGCAAGAGCCGCCTGCTGGCCGAGCTGGCCGACCGCCTGACCGCCGGGGAGCAGCCAGGGCCCCCATCCTCCGGGGGGCTAGGCATGAGCCCCCCGGACCCCCGGGAGTTCGCCTGGCGGCAGGGGCGGGCTCTCCCCTATGGCGACGGGCCGACCTTCGGGGCGCTGGCCGAGGCGGTCAAGGCCGAGGCCGGCATCCTGGAGAGCGACGGCGCCGAGCTCGCCGGGCGGCGGCTGGTCGCGGCCGCGGGCGCGGTGGCCGAGCCGGTCACCGCCGCCTGGGTGGCCGGTCACCTGCGCCGCCTGGTCGGCGTCGGCGGCGGCCGCCCGGGGAGCGCCGGGCCGACCACCGCCGCCGACCGCGAGGAGGAGTTCACCGCCTGGCGGCGCTTCCTGCACGGCCTGGCCGTGACCCGGCCGCTGGTCCTGGCCCTCGAGGACCTGCACCGGGCCGACGACGCCCTGCTCGACTTCGTCGAGAGCCTCGGCGACCGGGACGCCGGCCCGGCGGCCGTCCTGGTCCTGGCCACCGCCCGGCCGGAGCTGCTGGAGCGCCGGCCCGGCTGGGGCGCCGGCGGGACCACCATCCGCCTCGACCCCCTGGGCGACCCCGACACCACCGGCCTGCTGGCCACCCTGCTGGCCCACCACGGCCTGCCCACCGAGGTCGACCCGGCCCTGCTCGGCCGGGTCGGCGGCAACCCGCTGTTCGCCGAGGAGTACGTGCGCATGCTGCGCGACCGCGGCGACCCGGCCGCCCATCTGCCCACCGGGGTGCACGCCATCGTCGCGGCCCGCCTGGACGCGCTCGGCGCCGCAGACAAGGCGGTGCTCCACGACGCGGCCGTGCTCGGCCAGGCCGGCTGGCTGGGGGCGCTGGCCGCGATCACCGGCCGCGCCCGGCCGGAGCTGGAGGCGTGCCTGGCCCGCCTGGAGGCCCGCGAGTTCCTGCAGCGCGCCCCCGCCTCGCGGGTGGCCGGCGAGGTCGAGTACGCCTTCCGGCACGCCCTGGTCCGCGACGTCGCCTACGGCCAGGTGCTGCGGGCCGAGCGGGCCGACAAGCACCGGCGGGCCGCCACCTGGATCGAGGGGCTGGCCCCCGACCGGGCCGAGGGCCGGGCCGAGCTGCTCGCCTACCACTACCGGGCCGCCCTGTCCTTCGCCCGGGCGGCCGGGACCGAGCCGCCGGGGCTGGCCGCCCGGGCCCTGGCCGCCCTGGTCGACGCCGGCGACCGGGCCGCCGCCCTCGGTGGCTGGGAGACGGCGGCCCGGTTCCTGGCCGGGGCGCTGGAGCTGAGCCCGGAGGGCGACCCGGCCCGCGGGCAGCTGCTGCTCCGGCTCGGCCGGGCCCGCTGCCGGGGCGAGATGACCGGCACCGAGGAGCTGACCGCGGCCCGCGAGGCCCTGCTGGCGGCCGGGGCGCCGGTGGCCGCCGCCGAAGCCGAGATGCTGCTGGGCGAGCTGGCCTTCCTGCAGGGGCGGGGCGACGACCGGGAGGTCCACACCGACCGGGCCATGGCCCTGGTCGCCGGGGCCCCGCCGTCGGCGACCAAGGCGGCCGTCCTCCGGGGCGCGATGATGCATCTGCTCGTGGCCAGCCGGCACGCCGAGGGGCTGGGCGTGAGCCGCCAGGTCCTGGCCATGGCCAGGACCTTGGGGCTGCCCGAGCTGGAGGCGGACGCGCTGGGGGCGATCGGCTCGGCCAGGGTCGAGTCCGGCGACCCGGGCGGGCTGGCCGACCTGGAGGCGGCCCTCGCCCGCTTCGAGGCGCTGGGCACCCCCAGCGGCACGGTCTGGTACCTCAACCTGGGGTGGGCGGCGGCCACCATGGGCGACCTGGCGCGGTGCTTCGCCGCCGTGGACGCCGGGGCCCGGCACGTCGAGCGGTTCGGGTCGTGGCGCTGGCGGCGCTCGATCGAGCTCCAGCGGGTCGCCGAGCACTACTGGACCGGGCGCTGGCCGAAGGTGGTGGCCGTGGTCGACGACCTGCTGGCCGGCGAGGAGCGCCACCATCTGGAGCGGGAGTGCCGGCTGTGGCGGGGCCGGATCCGGCTGGCCACCGGCCGGCTGGCCGAGGCCCTGGAGGACGCCGAGGCGGCCCACGCCCTGGCCGTGCAGGCCCGCGACCCCCAGGACCTCCACCCGACCAGGGCCTTCCTGGCCAGGGCCCTGCTGGCCGGCGGCCGCCGGGACGAGGCGGCGGCCGTGGCCGAGCGGCTGCTGGCCGGGCTCGACGGCGGCGGCGCGCTCGTCCCCGACCTGGGTGCCGACCTGGGCGTGGTCCTGGCCGAGCTGGGCATCCCGGCCGCCGCCCTCGACCGCCTCGACATCCCGCCGTCGCCCTGGCTCACGGCGGCCAGGGCGCTGGCCGCCGGTGACCCCCTGGCCGCCGCCGCCACCTACGCCGCCATCGGCTCCAAGCCCGACGAGGCCGACGCCCGCCTGGCCGCGGCCCGCCTGCTCGAGCAGCGCGGCGCCACCGCCGAGGCCGGGGAGCAGCGGGCGGCCGCCCGCGCCTTCTACGCCTCGGCCGCCGGCTGATTCCCGCCAACTTCGGTGGCGTTACCGGGACATTAGCGTCGGCTGGGAGGTTTCGGGCATGCAGCGGACCCCGCCACGCCACCTCGCCCCGCCCCAGCGGACCCGGTCACGGACCCGCGACCACCTGCTGGTGGAGTCGATCCTGGCCCTGATGGCCATCGGGCTCACCACCGTCATCCTGGTCAGCTCGCTGATCGACCGGCCCGAGTCGAGCGCGGCCCGCCTCCCCAACCTGCTGCCCCCGGCCCCGACCACGACCAGGGCCGTGGCCACCACCCCGAGCCCGGCCAGCAGCCGCCCGGCCCCGGCGCCCGAGGACGGCAACCTGCTCGCCGACGCCGGGTTCGAGGCCGGCCTGACCGGCTGGTCGGCCGTTGGCAAGGCCGGCCTGGAACGCGTCGAGGAGGGCCGCAGCGGCGACTGGAGCCTGCGCATGACCCGTGGGTCCTCGCGCTGGCCGGGCGCCCTGCACGCCGAGGTGGCCAGCCTGAAGCCGGACCGGCGCTACGAGGCCAGCGTCTGGTTCCGGGCCAGCCGGCCCGGGGTCGAGGTCCAGGTCAACCTGTTCGAGCTTCGCGGCGGCAAGCGGTTCGCGGTCGACTCGGTCGGCGCGGCCGCCAGAGCCGGCCAGTGGCAGCGCCTCGACGTCTCCCACGACACCCACCGGCCGGGCGCGACCCTGGCCGTCGAGCTCCTCGCCCCCACCCTGGCCAGCGGGACCAACCTGCTGGTCGACGACCTGGCGGTCCGCGCCACCTCCTCGTCGATGTCGATCCACTGATCGACCCCCCCCGGGTCAGCCAACCCAGAGAAAGGACGACCAGCATGCGCCTGTGCAGGCTCCTGGCGGTCCTCGCGCTGGCGGCGGCGCTGTCGCTGCCCGCCGCCGCCTCCGCCGCCGAGTCCAAGCACCACGTCGGGCTGCACGACATGACCTGCACCAGCATCACGGCCATGGGCAAGGGCCTGCCCAAGAGCAGCTCCATGCAGCTCACCCTGAGCAACCGCGACACCGGCGCCACCCTGGCCGGCCAGACGGTGCGCACCTCGGCCAAGGGCGAGTTCATGGCCAAGCTGCCGGCCCGCCTGAACAAGGTCCTGAGCATCCGCCTGACCGTGACCGGGCCCGACGGCGGCAAGGTCGCCTTCGCCGACCACGTGATGGCCAAGGGCGCGGCCATGTGCAACCTGCCCTTCACCGGCCCCTCCCGGAGCACCTCCCTGCTGCTGGCCGGCACCGCCGCCCTCGGCCTCGGGCTGGTCCTGGTGGCCACGGCGGCCCGGCGCGACCGCATCCTGGCCCGGGTGACCGCCTTCGAGTCGGCCCGGCCGCGCCCGCCCCGCCGGTAGCCGGCGCCGGCTGGCACCATGGCCAGATGGAGGCGCCGACGATCGAGCCCATGACCGCCGGCCACTGGCCGGCGGTCCGGGCCATCTACGAGCAGGGCATCGCCACCGGCGACGCCACCTTCGAGACGGCCGCGCCCGGCTGGGACGCCTGGGACGCCGGCCACCTGGCCGGCCACCGCCTGGTGGCCATCCTGGGCGGCCAGGTCGTCGGCTGGGCGGCCCTCGCCCCCGTCTCCGAGCGCTGTGCCTACGCCGGGGTGGCCGAGGCCAGCGTGTACGTGGCCACGGCGGCCGGCGGCCGGGGGGTCGGCCGGGCCCTGCTGGAGCGGCTGGTCGCCGGGGCCGAGGCGGCCGGGATCTGGACCGTCCAGGCCGGCATCTTCCCCGAGAACACGGCCAGCCTGGCCCTGCACCGGCGCTGCGGGTTCCGCACCGTCGGGGTGCGCGAGCGCCTGGGCAAGCTGGACGGCCGCTGGCGCGACGTCGTCCTGCTGGAACGGCGCAGCCCGCTGGTGGCCTGAGCCGGGCTCAGCTGGAGGTGGTCCGGGGCCGCGAGGCCAGGGCCCGCTCGGCCCGGAGGAAGACCTCGTCCACGTCGCCGGAGGCGCTGACCCGCCGGACCCGGCCGACGTAGTGGGCCAGCAGCGGCCCGGCCTCGCGCCGGTAGGTGACCAGCCGGGCCGCCACCGTGTCCGGGCTGTCGTCGCTGCGGCTCTCCATCCGGGCCAGCCGCGACAGCCGGGCCGAGGCGACCTCGTCGGGGACGACCAGCTCCAGCACCAGCTGGACGTCGCGGCCGTCGTCCTCCAGCAGCCGGTCGAGGTCGGCCGCCTGGCGGACGTTGCGGGGGAAGCCGTCGAGGATGAACCCGGGGCCGAGCTGGGCGCCGACCACCTGGAGGGCGACCCGGTCGGGCACGGGATGCCCACGAGCCACCTGCTCGGCGATGCGGTGCGGGTCGCCCTCGGAGGCCGAGGCCCGCAGCAGCTGGCCGGCGGACACGTGGGGCACGCCCAGCAGCTCGGACAGGTGGGGGGCGAGGGTGCCCTTGCCGGCACCGGGGGGGCCGAGCAGCAGCACCCGCCGCAGCTCGCCGTTGGTCATGGGGGTCTCGGTCAACTGACGCTCACACCGATGAGGCGGCCGATCCCGAAGGTGGCCGAAGCGGCCAGCCCACCGACCAGCAGCTGCCTGGCCCCGGACTGGAGGAGAGGACGGCCGGTGAGCAGGCTGATGCCGGCGCCGACCAGGAACAGGGCGAGCACGGAGAGGGCGACGGAGGCGACGAAGGCGGCCGCGCCCGAGGCCACCAGCCACGGCAGCACCGGCACCACCGCCCCGGCCGCGAACGACGCGAAGCTGGAGGCGGCCACGCCCCAGGGCGAGCCCAGCTCGTCGGGGTTGAGGCCCAGCTCCTCGCGGGCCATGGTGTCGAGGGCGGTGGTGCGGTCGCGCATGATCCGGGCCGCCATCGCCTCGGCCTCCTCGCGGCCGACGCCCTTGGCCCGGTAGATCAGGGCGAGCTCGTTGGCCTCCTCGTCGGGCATGGCCTCGATCTCCTCGGCCTCGAGGGCGAGCTCGCGCTCGAACAGCTCCCGCTGGGAGGTCACCGAGATGTACTCGCCGGCGCCCATCGAGAACGCCCCCGCCAGCAGCCCGGCCACCCCGGCGAGCAGGATCAGCCGGCGGTCGCCGGTCCCGCCGGTCACGCCCATGACCAGGGCCAGGTTCGAGACCAGGCCGTCGTTGACCCCGAAGATGGCCGCCCGCAGGGCGCCCGAGGCGTCGCCGCGGTGCCAGCGCTCGCCGCGCATGATCCCGCCGCCCCGGACCGTGGAGGGGGTCAGCCCGGCCAGGACCCGGGCGTGGATGCGCTCGTCGGTGGCCATGGCCAGGGTGGCGTCGGGCACGGCGTCGTAGTGGCCGGCGTCGGCGACCTCGGCCCGCTCCACGATCGGCAGCACCGCCCTGGTCCCGAACCACCTGACCAGCCAGGCCACCAGCCGGGCCCGTGGCCCGCGGCGGTGCTGCTCGGGCCGCGGCTCGGGCTCGCCCAGGGAGACCAGCTTGGCCGCCCAGTGGGCGGCGTGGCGCTCCTCGGCCCGGGACAGCTCGAGGAAGATCTCGCGCTGCTCACCGTCGGCGCGCTCGGCGAGGGCGCGGTACATGGCCGCGCCGTCCAGCTCATCGGCCCAGTGCTCGCGGAACTGCCGCGCCTTCGACGCCAACCATCCCTCCTTTGCCAGCTTCAGTGTTGGACTGGTACCCCGCTGCCCGCAAACCGAAATCTAGCCGTTCTCGCCCTCGGCGCGGTCCTCGCGCACGCCGGCCGCGCGCAGGGCGTCCAGGGCCCGCTCGCCGTCGTCCGGCTTGACGTTGACCGCCCTGGTGGCGTCGGTGAGGACCAGCACCTCGTGGCCGGCCGCCCTGGCGTCCAGGGCGGTGGCCTGCACGCAGTAGTCGAGGGCGAGGCCGACCACCACCACCCGGGTGACGCCCCGGTGGGCCAGGAAGTCGGCCAGCTCGGGGCTCCAGCCGGTGTAGCCGTCCAGCTCCCGGTCGCGTCCCTTGAACACCTGGTGGTGGGCGTCGATCTTCAGGTCGGGGTGGGTCTCCCAGCCGGGCGTGCCCTCGACGCAGTGGTCCGGCCAGGGGCCGCCGTGCCTGGCGAACGAGGAGTGGTCGGGCGGGTGGCTGTCGTGGGTGGTGACCACGGTCTGGAACCGGGGGGCGAGCCGGTTGATGACCGGGACCACCTGGTCACCGTCGGGGACGGCCAGGCTGCCCCCGGGGCAGAAGTCGCGCTGCACGTCGACCACGACCAGGGCGTCGTGGGCGTCTGGCGAGAAGGCCATCGGGAACTCCTTGGTGAAGCTCGTGGAGGACGGTTCGTTGACGAGGTGCCTGTTCCGCTGGCAGCCTGTATCCCCATGATCGTACTAATGGCCCAGCCAGGTGTGGATCCCGTGACCGTTCGCCGGGGTCCCGCCGCGCTGACCACCCGCGCCTGCGCGCCCATGGGCCTGGGCACGGGGAACTCGGCCGCCGGGCGCCCGCCGTGTCGGCGGGTCGCGGCACAGGTCGCCCCGCGCTAGCGGGCCCGAGCCGAGCCGCGGCCGCTTCCTCACCTTCGGACGAGCTGCCCGAGGAGGCATCCGTACATCATGGCCAATCGTGATCAGCTGCTGGTCTCCACCGACTGGCTGGCCGCCAACCTGGACGACCCCAACCTGCGCGTCGTCGAGGTCGACGAGGACACCGACGCGTATGCCCGCGGGCACATCCGCGGGGCCGTCGCCGTCAACTGGAACACCGACCTGCAGGACCCGCTGCGCCGCGACTTCATCGCCCCGGAGCAGTTCGCCAAGCTCCAGGACACCCTCGGCATCACCCCGGACACCACCGTGATCCTGTACGGGGGCAACAACAACTGGTTCGCCGCCTACGCCTACTGGTACTACAAGGTGTACGGGCACGGGCCGGTCAAGCTGCTGGACGGCGGCCGCAAGGCCTGGGAGCTGGAGGGCCGCGAGCTCACCGGCGACCCGGCCGACGTGCAGTCGGCCAGCGGCTACCCGGTGCGCGAGCCCGACACCTCGATCCGGGCCTTCCGCGACCAGGTACTCGACACCGTCCGGACCGGCGAGGGCGCGTCCCTGGTCGACGTCCGCTCCCCCGAGGAGTTCCGCGGCGAGAAGCTGGCCCCCGACCACCTGCCCCAGGAGGCCGCCCAGCGGCCGGGCCACATCCCGGGCGCGGTCAACATCCCCTGGGCCAAGTCGGTCGACGGCTCCACCGGCAAGTTCCTCACCGACGACCAGCTGGCCGAGCTGTACGGCGCCCAGGGCGTGGAGGCCGGCAAGGACGTGGTCGCCTACTGCCGCATCGGCGAGCGCAGCGCCCACACCTGGTTCGTGCTCCACGAGCTGCTCGGCTACCCCCAGGTCCGCAACTACGACGGCTCCTGGACCGAGTGGGGCAGCCTGGTCGGGGTGCCGATCGAGCGCTGATCCCTCAGCGAACCGAGCATTGCCGGCCGCCGGGCGGTCGGGCAGACTGCGGCCGTGGAGCCACGCGCCAACCTGCCCCCGCCCGGCCCGGCCGGCATGACCGGGGCGCCCGGCGTCGACCTCGGCCAGGTCCTCTCCCAGCTGGCCGAAGGGGTGGCCGTGGTGGACCCGGCGGGCCGCATCCGCTACGCCAACCCTGAGGCCCTCCGCCTCTTCGGGGGCTCCGGCCGGCTGCCCAAGGGGTGGCGGGGCCTCCTCCTGGCCGGGGAGCGCTTCGACGACGTCGACCTGCAGGTCGCCGGCGACGACGGGGTGGCCAGGACGGTCCGCTGCGCCGGCGGGCCGCTGGAGCTGGAGGACGGCCAGGCCGGGGCCTGGGTCAGCTTCCGCGACGTCGGGCGGGAGGAGACGATCCTGCGCGAGCTGCGCGAGGAGCGGGACCTGGTCACCGCCCTGGTCGACCTGAGCCCGCTGGCCGTGGCCGTGGCCCGCGCCCCCGAGCTGGTCCTCGAGCTGGCCAACGACGTGGCCAAGGCGCTGCGGCCGGACCTCCCGATGGTCGGGATGCCGCTGGCCGAGGTGTTCCCCGAGGCCGGCCCGGCCGGCGTCCTCGACCTGCTGGTCCAGGTGGCCGAGACCGGGCGGACCGTGTCGGTCGAGGAGGCGTCGCTCGACTGGTGGGAGCCGGGCCAGCCCCGGTCGTTCTCGATGACCTTCTCCCGCCTGGCCCAGCCGAGCGGCCGCCCGACCCGGGTGCTGATCATCGCCAGGGAGACCACCACCGAGGTGACGGCCCGGGCCCGGGCCGAGGACATCGCGGCCGAGCGCAGCCGCGACCTGGCCAGGGCCCGGGTCACCTCGGCGCGGCTGCGCAGCCTGGTCGACCTGGCCGCCGCCATCGCCTCGGTCGAGGACCTGGACACCCTGCTGTACCTGGTCACCGGGGAGGCGGCCCGGCTGCTGGGCTCGGACATGGCCAGCCTGTTCCTGCTCGACGAGCGGGGCGACGTGCTGGTCGGCCGGGCCCACGTCGGCATGGACGACGAGGTCGTGCCGGGCATGCGCATCGCCCTGGCCGAGTGGCCGGAGCTGGCCGAGCTGGTGCGCACCGGCCGGCCGGCCGTGCACGTCCGGGCCGATCAGGTGGACGGCCCGGAGCAGCCCTACATCGAGCGGTTCGGCATCCGCTCCTATGTCGCCGTGCGGCTGGGCAGCCCCGGCCGGCCGCTCGGGGTCCTGTTCGTCAACCATACCCGCCCCCACCGCTTCGCCCGGCCCGAGCTGGCCTTCGTCGAGACGCTGACCAGCTACCTGAGCGTCACCATCGAGCGGGCCCGGCTGGTCAGCGTGCTCCGCGAGGCGGTCACCTCCCTCCAGGCGGCGGTGCTGCCGGCCAGCTTCCCGACCGTGCCCGGCCTGGACGCCGCCGCCCTGTACCGGTCGGCCAGCGAGGTGGCGCAGGTCGGGGGCGACTTCTACGACCTGTTCGCGCTCGAGGACGGGCGGGTCGCGGCCGTCATCGGGGACGTCTGCGGCAAGGGGGTGGCGGCGGCCAGGCACACCGTCCGGCTCCGCTACGAGCTGCGCACCCTGGTCGAGGACGGGCGGCCGCCGGGCCGGGCCCTGACCGCGTTCAACCACCGGGTCCAGGAGGAGTTCGTCGAAGACGAGTACGCCACCCTGCTGCTGCTTGTCCTCGACCCGAGGACCGGGGCGGTGAGCTGGTCCAGCGCCGGCCACCCGCCGCCGCTGCTCACCGGGCCCACCCCCAGGACCCTGGCCTTCGACGGGTCGCTGCCGGTGGGGCTGTTCGGCGACGCCACCTACCACACGGCCCGGTTCACCCTGCCGCAGGGCCGCTGCGTGGTCCTCTACACCGACGGCGTGGTCGAGGCCCGCAACCCCGACCGCCAGGAGTTCGGCACCGAGGGCCTTGAGGCGGCCGCCCCCGCGGTCGCGGCCAGCGCCGCCGCCGTGGCCGAGGTCGTCCTCAAGCAGCTCCTGAGCCACTCCGACGGCCACCTCGACGACGACGCCGCCGTCCTGGTCCTGCGCCGCCAGCCGGACTAGGTCGATGGCTCCTGGACGACGGACAGGATGTTGCCGGCCGGATCCCGGAACCAGGCGACCGGGTGCACCTCAGGGATGCGGTGAATGCCCCTGGCATCCGTCTTGGGTGTCTCGTACTGCTCGAACCGGATCCCACGGGCGGTGAGCTCGTCGACCGCCCGGTCGATGTCCGGGACGACGAAGTTCAGGATGGTGAAGGTCGCCGGGACGTGGTCGGGCTTCGGGTAGATCCCGATCCTCACGCCGGCTCCGAGGTGGATGTCCAGACCGGCGGGCACGTCGGCCCCCTCCACCCCCAGGGCGGCGTCGGCCACCTCGAGGCCCAGGGTGGTGCCGTAGAACTTCCTGGCCGCTGCCACGTCGTCCACGGTAAAGCTCGAAAACACCTTCGCGTCCCTCAGCATGCGCATGCTCCTTCGGCTGCCGGAAGCCCTAGGCGGGGTGTCCGGGACCACCTGCCGGATCATCCCCGTCCCGGGTCGCCGTGTCTTGTACGGATCAGATGTCAGCGGAGCGCAGGAGCCTGGTCGGGGTGGTCCCCATGATGGCCCGGACCTTGTGGGCGAGGTGCTGGGGCTGGTTCAGCCTGGCCGCGACCTCGAGGGCGACCGCGTCGACCGGCCGGGCCGTCGCCGCCAGCCGGCGCACGGCGCGCTCCAGCTCCCGTGCCCGCCCACGGTCATCGGGGTGGGCGGCGAGGCGCTCGGCCAGCTCGCGGGCCCGGCGATCCCCCACAGCTCATCCAGTCGGACCCGAGCGTCCCGGACCGCCGACGCGGCCAGGCCGAGCATCGGCGGGCCGACGCCCGGTCGGAAGCCAACCCCGACGGCGGTGGTCCCCGGACCGGACAGCCAGAGCGACCCGTCGTCGAC
>CALGFH010000334.1 GCA_937881255.1 uncultured Actinomycetes bacterium | reverse complement strand
TTCGGCGCCCAGACCACCACCCTCGCGCTGGTGCTGCTGCCGGTCGTGCTCTTCCTCGGCATCGCGGCCCACGGCCGCCTGGTGGAGATCAACCGGGAGGAGGTCGAGCTCTCGCTGGCCATGAACCGGCTGCGGCACGCCTACCTGCAGATCGCGCCCGCCCTTGAGCCCTACTTCACCACCGGCCACCACGACGACGAGCAGGGCCTCGCGGCCAGCTATCTGGCCGGCGGTCCACGTCTGCGGCGATGGGGCCAGTTCCTGGTCAACACGCCGACGATCGTCGCGACGGTGGACGCCGCGCTCGCGGCTGCGATCGTCGTGCTCGTGGTGCGGGCGGCCGAGGGGGCCACGACGGTCGCCGTGGCCGCCGGGGCGGTGGCGTTCCTGGTCGTCTGGGCGGTGCTGTTCTCGCTGCAACGCCGCGCCCTGGACCCGCTGCGCCGGACGACGCCCCGGTTCCCCACGCCACCGGACCAGGCCTGAACGGCTGCCCGAGGCTGTCGCCGGGCCTCCGGAAGGGGGGCGCCTACTGGCCCTGCTGGTTGACCGAGCGGGCCAGGCGGGCCTTGTGGTTGGCGGCGTTGTTCTTGTGGATGACGCCCTTGCTGGCGGCGCGGTCGTAGGCGCGAGTCGCCTTGCGGAGGGCGGTCTCGGCGGCTTCCTGGTCGCCGGCGGCGACGCTCTCGCGGACGCGGCGGGCGTAGGTCTTGAGGGCCGAGCGGACCGACTTGTTGCGGACGCGGGCCTGCTCGTTCTGCCGGTTCCGCTTGATCTGCGACTTGATGTTCGCCAAGAAAGGGCACTCCTGCACTGAATTCACGAATTCACGGGGAACCGGGCGAGGCTAGCACAGCGTGTTGCCGAGGCTCAACGGCGGCCAGGGCCGGGTGGATGGGCGGGCCGGGGCGGTGGGAACGCGGTGGGAACGCGGCGGGTCGGGACGGCGGGGCGGCTAGGATGGGCTGGCTATGCCAACCGACCTTTCGCGGCTGCGGAACTTCTGCATCATCGCCCACATCGACCATGGGAAGTCCACCCTGGCCGACCGACTGCTCGACCTCACCCATGCGGTGAGCGAGCGCAACATGCGCGCCCAGTACCTCGACAAGATGGACCTGGAGCGCGAGCGCGGCATCACCATCAAGGCCCAGGCGGTCCGGCTCGCCTACGCCGCCGCCGGCGACGGCGGCGAGTACGTCCTCAACCTGATCGACACCCCCGGCCACGTCGACTTCACCTATGAGGTGTCGCGCGCCCTGGCCGCCTGTGAGGGCGCCGTGCTGCTGGTCGACGCCGCCCAGGGGATCGAGGCCCAGACCCTGGCCAACCTCTACCTGGCCGTCGAGGCCGACCTGGCCATCATCCCGGTGATCAACAAGATCGACCTGCCGGCCGCCCAGCCCGACCGGGTGGCCCGCGAGATCGAGCAGGTGCTGGGCGCGCCGGCCGAGGAGATGCTGCGGGTCTCGGCCAAGACCGGCGAGGGCGTGCCCGAGCTGCTGGAGGCCATCGTCCGGCGGGTCCCGCCGCCCACCGGCGACCCCGAGGCCCCGGCCCGGGCGCTGGTGTTCGACTCGCTGTACGACTCCTACCGGGGCGTGATCGCGTACGTGCGGATGGTCGACGGGCGGGTGGCCAAGAACGAACGGGTGCGGATGATGGCCGCCGGGCACGTCTCGGAGGCCGAGGAGGTCGGGGTGTTCGCCCCCGAGGCCGTCCCGACCGCCGAGCTCCAGGCCGGCGAGGTCGGCTACCTCATCCCGGGCGTCAAGGACGTGCGCCAGGTCCGGGTGGGGGACACCGCGACCACGGCGGCCCGGGCCGCGACCGAGCCGCTGCCCGGCTACCGGGAGCCGCGGCCGATGGTCTTCTCGGGCCTGTACCCGATCGAGGGCGCCGACTTCCCCGACCTGCGCGACGCCCTGGACCGGCTGCGGCTCAACGACGCCGCCCTGGTCTACGAGCCCGAGTCGTCGACCGCGCTCGGGTTCGGGTTCCGCTGCGGCTTCCTCGGGCTGCTCCACATGGACATCGTGCGCGAGCGGCTGGAGCGGGAGTTCGACCTGGCCCTGATCACCACCGCCCCCAACGTCGCCTACCGGGTCACCCTGGAGACGGGGGAGACGATCATGGTCTCCAACCCCAGCGAGCTGCCCCCGGCCGGGTCGATCCAGCGGATCGAGGAGCCGTACGTCGCCGCCATGGTGCTGTGCCCGGCCGACTACATCGGCCCGGTGATGGAGCTGTGCCAGGGGCGGCGGGGCGAGCTGGGGACCATGGAGTACCTGTCGGAGGAGCGGGTCGAGCTGCGCTACCAGCTCCCCCTCGGCGAGATCATCTTCGACTTCTTCGACCAGCTGAAGTCGCGGACCCGCGGGTACGCGTCGCTGGACTACGAGCCCAGCGGGTACCGGGAGGCCGACCTGGTCAAGGTCGACGTGCTGCTCCAGGGCGAGCCGGTCGACGCCTTCTCGGCCATCGTCCACAAGGACAAGGCGTACGCCTACGGGCGGGCGATGACGGCCAAGCTCAAGCGGCTGATCCCGCGCCAGCTCTACGAGGTGCCGATCCAGGCCACCATCGGGGCCAAGGTGATCGCCCGCGAGACGATCACCGCCCGGCGCAAGGACGTGCTCGCCAAGTGCTACGGCGGCGACGTCACCCGCAAGCGCAAGCTGCTGGAGCGCCAGAAGGAAGGCAAGCGGCGGATGAAGCAGATCGGCCGGGTCGAGGTGCCCCAGGAGGCATTTGTGGCCGCCCTGAGGACTGACGAGAGCTGACCGCGGTGACGGCTGTCCTGAAGGCTGCGCCGGAGGCGCCGTTGGTCGACCCGGGGCTGTTCGGGGTCTATGTGCACGTGCCGTTCTGCCGGACCCGCTGCCACTACTGCGACTTCGTCACCTACACCGGGATGGAGGGGCTGCGGCGGCCGTACGCGGCCGCGCTGCTGGAGGAGGCGGCCACGGCGGCGGCCGCCCTCGGCCCGGAGCCGCCCCTGGTGACCAGCGTGTTCGTGGGCGGCGGGACCCCGACCGTGCTGTCGCCGGAGGACCTCGCCCGGCTGCTGGCCCGGCTGCGGGAGCTGCTCCCGTTCGCGGACGGGGCCGAGGTGACGGTCGAGGCCAACCCGGAGACGGTCGAGCCGGCCATGGCCGAGGGGCTGGCCGGGGCCGGGGTGACCCGGGTCTCGATGGGCGCCCAGAGCTTCGACGACCGGGTCCTGGCCGGGCTCGGCCGGGCCCACGACGCCGCCAGGGTGGCGGCCGCGGTGGCCACCCTGCGGGCGGCCGGGGTGCCGGCGCTGAACCTCGACCTCATCTACGGCGGGCCCGGCGAGGACGCCGGGTCGTGGTCGGCCACCCTGGAGACGGCCCTGGCCCTCGGACCCGAGCACCTGTCCGCCTACGCCCTCACCATCGAGCCCGCGACCAAGTTCGGCCGCCTGGTCGCCACCGGCCGGATGGCCGAGCCGGGCGAGGACGACCTGGCCGACCGCTACGAGGCCGCCTGCTCGGCCCTGGCCGCCGCCGGCTACCACCACTACGAGGTCTCCAACTGGGCCCGGGCCACCCATGCCAGCCTCCACAACCTGACCTACTGGCGGCGGGGGCGGTACCTCGGCCTGGGAGCGGGGGCGCACGAGTTCGACGGGGCGACCCGGCGGTGGAACGTCGACGGGGTGCCCGCCTACCTGGCGGCGGTCGGGGAGGGGCGGCGGCCGACCGCCGGGGAGGAGCGGCTCGACGGCGAGCAGGCCCGGTTCGAGGCGCTGGCGCTGCGGCTCCGGACGGTGGACGGGCTCGACCCGGGGGAGGCCCGGAGCCTCGGGGTCGACCCCGGGGGATCCCAGGCCACAGAGCTGCGGCTGGCGGGGCTGATCGGCCCCGGACCAGGGCTGCGGCTGACCGGGAAGGGCATGTTCCTGCACGGTGAGGTGGTCGCCCGGCTGGCTTAGCACTCGCATATCTTGACTGCTACGCTGCCGAACATGGATCGTCTTGTGCAGGGAGGGGCGGCCATGGACCTCGATGAGCGAAAAGCGCGGCTGCTGCGCGCGGTGGTGCACGAGTTCATCTACACCGAGAAGCCCGTCGGGTCCAAGAGCCTGACCGAGCGCTACTCGCTCGGGGTCTCGCCGGCCACCATCCGCAACGAGCTCGCCGTGCTCGAGGAGCAGGGCTACCTCTCCCATCCCCACACCAGCGCCGGGCGCATCCCCACCGACGCGGGCTACCGGTTCTACGTCGACGCCCTCTCGGGGGTCGGCGAGCTGGCCAGGGCCCAGGAGGAGACCATCGCCAGGTTCTTCGAGGGGGCGGCCGACCTGGAGGAGACCCTCCAGCGGACCTCGCTGCTGCTGTCCAGCCTGACCCACTACACGGCCATGGTGGCCCCGCCGGCGCTCGACCGGTCGCGGCTGCGGCACATCGAGGTGGTCGGCCTCGGGCGCCACGTGATCATGCTGGTGCTGATCGTCGACTCCGGGCGGGTCGAGAAGCGGCTGGTCGAGACGGCCGACGAGATCGCCATGGAGGACCTGGAGGTGCTGCGCCGCCAGCTCAACGAGCGGCTGGCCAACGAGCGCCTGTCCCGGGCCGAGCTGATCCTTGACGCCATGAGCGACGAGGTCCCGCCCGGGCGCCGGGCCCTGTTCCAGACTCTGGCCGCGGCCATCGGCCAGTTCGTCGGCGACCAGACCAGCGAGCGGGTGTGGCTGGGCGGGCAGGCCAACATCGCCGGGCCGGGGGCCTTCGACGGCATCGAGACCGTCCGGCGGGTCTACGAGGCCCTGGAGCAGCAGGTGCTGGTGCTGCGGATGCTCCAGGCCACCCTGGGCCGCGACGACGCGGTGTCGGTGGTGATCGGCTCGGAGAACACGGTCGAGGGCATGGAGGCCTGCTCGCTGGTCACCTCGGCCTACCTGGCCGGCGACGCCAGCGGCTCCATCGGCGTCCTCGGCCCGACCCGGATGGACTACCTGCGGGCCATGGCCGCCGTCCAGGCGGTGGCCCGCTACCTGGGCGACGCCTTCGACGCCAACGGATAAGAGAACGGATACCTGGTGAGTGACTACTACCAGCTGCTGGAGGTCGACCGGGGCGCCGGGCCCGAGGACATCAAGCGCGCCTACCGGCGGCTGGCCCGCCAGTACCACCCCGACGTCAACGGCAACGACCCGGCCTCGGCCGAGCGCTTCAAGGAGATCAACAAGGCCTACAGCGTCCTGTCCGACCCGGACAAGCGCCAGCGCTACGACACCTACGGCGAGGCCGGGGTCGAGGGCATGGCCGGCCAGGGCGCCGACCCCTTCTCGACCTTCGGGGCCTCCTTCGACGACCTGCTTGGCCAGTTCTTTGGCGGCGGCGACCCGTTCGGCGGCGGCCGCTCCCGGACCCGCTCGCGGGCCCGGCGGGGCGAGACCATCGGCATGCGCCTGCGCCTGCCGTTCACCGAGGCCGTCTTCGGCACCTCCAAGGACGTCCGGGTCCGGGCCGCGGCCATCTGCGCCCGCTGCGCCGGCTCCGGGGCCAAGTCGGGCACCGAGCCGACCGTCTGCTCGCGCTGCAACGGCTCGGGCCAGCAGCGCACCGTCCGCCAGTCGCTGCTCGGCCAGCTGGTCACGGCCACCACCTGCCCGGTCTGCTCGGGCACCGGCCAGGAGATCCGCTCGCCCTGCCCTGACTGCCACGGCCAGGGGCTGATGATGGAGGACTCGACCCTCACCATCGACATCCCCCCGGGCCTGGAGGACGGCAGCCAGATCCGCTACCAGGGCCGCGGCCACGCCGGCCAGTACGGCGGCCCCCCGGGCGACCTGATCGTCGAGCTGGCCGTCGACGCCCACCCGGTCTTCGACCGGCGCGGCGACGACCTGGTCTGCAGCGTCGAGGTGCCGATGACGGTGGCCGCCCTGGGCGGCAGCGTCCCCCTGGAGACCCTTGACGGCAAGGAGACGGTCGAGGTCGAGCCGGGCACCCAGTCGGGCGAGGTCAAGCGCTTCCGCAAGCGCGGCGTGCCCCACCCCGACGGCCGCGGCCGCGGCGACCTGCTGGTCCAGGTGGCCGTCGTCACCCCGACCCACCTCGGCGAGCAGCAACGGGCCCTGATCCGCCAGCTGGCCCAGCTCCGCGGCGAGGAGGTCGAGCCCCAGGGCGGCGGCCTGTTCGCGCGGCTCAAGGGCAGCGGCCGCTGACCGCCGCGGCCGAGCGCGGGGGGCTGGCCTACCGCAGCCCCACCGGCCGCTGGGTCCTGCTGGCCACGGTGCTCGGGTCGGGCATCGCCTTCCTGGACACCACCGTCGTCAACGTCGCCCTGCCCACCATCGGCGAGGACCTGGACGCCGGCATCGCCAGCCTCCAGTGGGTGGTCAACGCCTACACCCTCACCCTGTCGGGGTTCCTGCTGCTGGGCGGGTCGCTGGGCGACCACTACGGCCGCCGCAAGGTGTTCGTGATCGGGGTGATCTGGTTCGCGGTGGCCTCGCTGCTGTGCGGCCTCGCCCCGACCGACGAGGCCCTGATCGCCGCCCGGGCCCTCCAGGGCATCGGCGGCGCCCTGCTCACCCCGGGCAGCCTGGCCATCATCGAGGCCAGCTTCCGGCGCGAGGACCGCGGCCCGGCCATCGGCGCCTGGTCCGGGCTGGGCGGGGTCACGGCCGCGATCGGCCCGTTCCTGGGCGGCTGGCTGGTCCAGGCCGCCTCCTGGCGGCTCATCTTCCTGATCAACCTGCCCCTGGCCGTGCTGGTGGTGTGGGTGTCGGTGCGCCACGTGCCCGAGTCGCGCGACCCCGGGGCCACCGGGCGCCTCGACTGGGGCGGGGCCGCCCTGGCCGCGGCCGGCCTGGCCGGGGTCGTCTACGCCCTCACCGACGGCCCGGCCCAGGGCTGGACGTCGCCGCTGATCCTGGCCACCGGGCTGGGCGGGGTGGCCGCCCTGGCCGGGTTCGTGGTCTGGGAGCGGCGCGTCGCGGCCCCGATGCTCCCCCTGGACATCTTCGCCTCGCGCCAGTTCACGTCGGCCAACCTGGTCACCTTCGTGGTCTACGGGGCGCTCGGCGGGTCGCTGTTCCTCCTGCCCATCCAGCTCCAGCGGGTGGTCGGCTACTCGCCCCTGGCCTCCGGGGTCGCCCTGGTCCCGGTGACCGCGATCATGCTGCTGCTGTCGGCCAGGGCCGGCCGCCTGGCCTCCCGGATCGGGCCGCGGCTGCCCATGACCGTGGGGCCGCTGCTCGTGGCCGCCGGGTTCGCGCTGTTCACCCGCATCGGCCCCGGGGCCAGCTACCTGGTCGACATCCTGCCGGCGTCGCTGGTCTACGGGCTCGGGCTGGTCCTGACGGTGGCCCCGCTGACCTCGACCGTGCTCGCCGCCGCCCCGGCCGAGCACGCCGGGATCGCCTCGGCGGTCAACAACGACGTCGCCCGCACGGCCGGGCTGCTGGCCGTGGCCGTCCTGCCGGTGGCGGCCGGCATCTCGGGCGCCGACGCCCTGGAGCCGGCCCGCTTCGCCGACGGGTTCCGCACGGCCATGACCATCGCCGCCGTCCTCTGCGCGGCCGGGGGCGTGCTGTCCTGGCTGACCATCCGCAACCCCGAGCCCGAGCCAGAGCCGGAGCACCACCTGAGCTGCCCGCTGAGCGCCCCCGCCCCGGCCGGCCGGCGCGCCTGAGCTTCGCCGTGTCGGATCCCGGCTGGCGTGGTAGACCGGTACCGTTGCGGGCGGCGTCGGCGACGGAGGAGGCGGTGCGGTGGGCAGGCGGCTCCCGGTCTGGCCGGTGCTGCGCCAGCTGCGCGGGAACGACCGCCTCGGGCTGGGCGAGGCCGCCCGGTCCGCCCGCTCGGACACCCTGGCCCCGCGGACGGCCGAGGCCGACCGGGTGGTCAGGTCGATCTGCCCCTTCTGCGCCGTCGGCTGCGGCCAGCAGGTGTTCGTCAAAGACGAGCGGGTCATCCAGATCGAGGGCGACCCGGACAGCCCCATCTCCCGGGGCCGGCTCTGCCCCAAGGGGTCGGCCTCCAAGCAGCTGGTCACCTCCCCCGGCCGCCTGACCACGGTCCGCTACCGCCGCCCCTACGGCACGGCGTGGGAGGACCTGCCGCTGGAGCAGGCGATGGACATGATCGCCGACCGGGTGCTGGCCACCCGGGCCGCCACCTGGCAGGAGCACGACGCCGAGGGCCGCCGGGTCAACCGCACCCTCGGCATGGCCAGCCTCGGCGGGGCGACCCTCGACAACGAAGAGAACTACCTGATCAAGAAGCTGTTCACCGCCCTCGGGGCGATCCAGATCGAGAACCAGGCCCGCATATGACACTCCTCGACCGTCCCCAGTCTGGGGACCTCGTTCGGGCGGGGTGGCGCCACCAACTTCCAGCAGGACCTGGCCAACAGCGACTGCATCGTCATCCAGGGCTCCAACATGGCCGAGTGCCACCCGGTCGGGTTCCAGTGGGTGGTCGAGGCCAAGGCCCGCGGGGCCAAGGTCATCCACGTCGACCCCCGCTTCACCAGGACCAGCGCCCTGGCCGACCTGCACGTGCCCATCCGGGCCGGCAGCGACATCGCCTTCCTGGGCGGGATCGTCAACCACATCCTGGCCAACGGGCGTGAGTTCCGGGAGTACGTGGTCAGCTACACCAACGCCCCGGTGATCGTCGACGAGGCCTTCCAGGACACCGAGGACCTGGACGGGCTGTTCTCCGGGTTCGACCCCGAGACGGGCAGCTACGACCCGCGCAGCTGGCAGTACGACGGCATGGGGATGGCCAGCAACGCCGGCTCCCGGCAGCGCCGGATCGCCGGCGGGGAGGCCCACGGCTCGGGCGGGGCCAAGCTGTCCCACGGCAGCCCGCCCCGCACCGACCCGACCCTCGAGCATCCCCGCTGCGTGTTCCAGCTGCTCAAGCGGCACTTCGCCCGCTACACCCCCGAGCTGGTGGAGCAGGTCTGCGGCGTGCCCCGCGAGCAGTTCCTCGAGGTCGCCGAGGCGCTCTGCCAGAACTCGGGGCGGGAGCGGACCAGCGCCTTCGCCTACGCCGTCGGCTGGACCCACCACGCCAACGGGGTGCAGTTCATCCGCACCGCGGCCATCGTCCAGCTGCTGCTGGGCAACATGGGCCGGCCCGGCGGCGGCATCATGGCCCTGCGCGGCCACGCCTCCATCCAGGGCTCCACCGACATCCCCACCCTCTACAACCTGCTGCCCGGCTACCTGCCCATGCCGATCGCCGGGACCCACGGGAGCCTGCAGGAGTACCTGGACGACGTGCGCCTGCCGGCCGGGTTCTGGGGCCGCTCCGACAGCTACATGGTCAGCCTGCTCAAGGCCTGGTTCGGCGACCGGGCCACCGCGGGCAACGACTTCTGCTTCGACCACCTGCCCAAGCTGACCGGCGACCACTCGATCTTCCCGACCGTGATGGCGATGCTCGACGGCACCTGCAAGGGGTTCTTCGTCCCGGGCGAGAACCCGGCCGTCGGCTCGCCCAACGCCGGCCTGCACCGCAAGGCCATGGCCAAGCTGGACTGGCTGGTGGTGCGGGAGCTGGTCGAGACCGAGACGGCCTCGTTCTGGTACAACGCGCCCGAGATCGAGACCGGCGAGCTGCGCACCGAGGACATCGGCACCGAGGTGTTCCTGCTCCCGGCGGCCGCCCACACCGAGAAGGACGGCACCTTCACCAACACCCAGCGGCTGCTCCAGTGGCACCACAAGGCGGTCGAGCCGGTCGGCGACCAGCGCTCGGAGCTGTGGTTCTACTACCACCTGGGCCGGCGGATCCGGGAGAAGCTGGCCACCTCGGCCGAGGCCAGGGACCGGCCGCTGCTCGACCTGGCCTGGGACTACCCGACCGAGGGCCCGCACGCCGAGCCGAGCGCGGCCGCCGTGCTGCGCGAGATCGGCGGGGTCGGCCCGGACGGCCGCGCCCTGCCCGGCTACCTGGAGCTGAAGGCCGACGGCTCGACCGCCTGCGGCTGCTGGATCTACTCGGGGGTCTACGCCGACGAGGTCAACCAGGCCGACCGCCGCAAGCCCGGGTCCGAGCAGAGCTGGGTCGCGCCCGAGTGGGGCTGGGCCTGGCCCTACAACCGGCGCATCCTCTACAACCGGGCCTCGGCCGACCCCGAGGGCCGGCCCTGGTCGGAGCGCAAGCGCTACGTCTGGTGGGACCAGGAGCAGGGCCGCTGGACCGGGCACGACAACCCCGATTTCGGGGCGGCCACCGCCCCCGGCTACGACCCGCCCGACGACGCCGAGGCCGAGCGGGCCCTGGACGGCACGAGCCCGTTCGTGATGCAGGCCGACGGCAAGGGCTGGCTGTTCGTGCCCAACGGCCTCGACGACGGGCCGCTGCCCACCCACTACGAGCCGCCCGAGTCCCCGGTCGCCAACCCGCTCTACGGCCGCCAGACCAACCCGCTGATGGAGACCTACGACCGGCCCGGCAACCGCATGAACCCGGCCCTGTCGCCGGTCTACCCGTTCGTGTTCACCACCTACCGGCTCACCGAGCACCATACCGCCGGGGGGATGAGCCGCACCCTCGGCTACCTCTCCGAGCTCCAGCCGGAGATGTTCTGCGAGGTCAGCCCGGAGCTGGCCCGGCTGCGGGGCCTGGTCAACGGCGGCTGGGCGACGATCGTCACCTCCAGGGCGGCCATCGAGGCCAGGGTGCTGGTCACCGGGCGGCTGCGGCCCCTGCGGGTCGGGGGCCAGGTCGTCCACCAGGTCGGCCTGCCGTACCACTGGGGCCGCAACGGGCTGGCCACCGGGGACGGGGCCAACGACCTGCTGCCGATCGTCGGCGACCCCAACGTCCACATCATGGAGTCCAAGGCCAACACCTGCGACGTCCTCCCCGGCCGCCGCCCCCGCGGCCCGGCCCTGGTCGAGCTGGTCGAGGGCCACCGGGCCAGGGCCCTGGCCGAGCAGGAGCGAGAGGGGAGCCGATGACCGCCGGGCCGCGCATGGGGTTCTTCACCGACACCTCGGTCTGCATCGGCTGCAAGGCCTGCGAGGTGGCCTGCAAGGAATGGAACCTGGTCCCCGAGGACGGGCCGCTGCGGCTCACCGGCGACTCCTACGACAACACCGGGGCGCTGGGGGCCAGCACCTGGCGCCATGTCGCCTTCGTCGAGCAACAGCGCGACGACCAGGGGCTGCGCTGGCTGATGAGCTCGGACGTGTGCAAGCACTGCAGCTCGGCCGCGTGCCTGGAGGTCTGCCCGACCGGGGCGCTGTTCCGGACCGAGTTCTCCACCGTGGTCGTGCAGGCCGACATCTGCAACGGCTGCGGCTACTGCGTGCCCGCCTGCCCGTTCGGGGTCATCGACCGGCGCGAGGACGACGGCCGGGCCTTCAAGTGCACCCTCTGCTACGACCGGCTGCGCGACGACCTCCAGCCGGCCTGCGCCACCGCCTGTCCGACCGACTCGATCCAGTTCGGCGAGCTGGGCGAGCTGCGCGAGCGGGCCCGGGAGCGGGTGGCCGCCCTGCACGACGCCGGGGTCGCCGAGGCCCGGCTGTACCTGGACGACGAGGACGACGGCATCGGCGGCGCCGGGGCGTTCTTCCTGCTGCTGGACGAGCCGGAGGTGTACGGCCTGCCGCCCGACCCGGTCTCCACCACCCGCGACCTGCCCACCCTGTGGCGGGCGGCCGCCCTCGCCGCCGGGACCCTGCTGGCCGCGGTGGCCGTCTCGTTCGTCGAGGGCCGCCGGTGAGCGGGCCCGACGGGGATCGCCGGCCGGGGACCCGGGTGCGGGGGTCGGTGGTGCCCGAGGCCGAGTTCCGCTCCTACTACGGCCGGCCGATCATCAAGGAGCCGGTCTGGACCTGGGAGGTCCCCTGGTACTTCTTCGCCGGCGGGCTGGCCGGGGCCTCGGCCTCGCTGGGGCTGGTAGCCCGGCTGGCCGGCAACGACCGGCTGGCCCGGAGCGCCTTCACCGTCTCGGGGGCCGGGGTGACCGCCGGGGTGCCGCTGCTCGTCTCCGACCTGGGCCGGCCCGAGCGCTTCCCCTACATGCTGCGGATGTTCAAGGTGACCTCGCCGCTCAGCGTCGGCAGCTGGATCCTGGCCGCCATGGGCCCGGCCGCGGCCGGCGCGGCCGTTGCCGACCGGCTGGGGATCTTCCCGCGGCTGGGACGGGCCGCCGAGGCGGTGGCCGGCCTGCTCGGCCCGGCCCTGGCCACCTACACCGGCACCCTGGTGGCCGACACGGCCGTGCCCGTGTGGCACGAGGCCGGCCGGGAGCTGCCGTTCGTGTTCGCCGGCAGCGCCGCGGCCAGCGCCGGGGCGGCCGCCCTGCTGCTGACCCCGCCGGCCGACGCCGGCCCGGCCCGGCGCCTGGTCGTGACCGGGGCCCTGCTCGAGCTGGGAGCCGCCCAGGCCATGGAGCGGCGCCTGGGCGACCTGGGCGAGCCCTACCACCAGGGCCCGGCCGGCCGCCTGGCCCGCCTGGCCAAGGCGTGCACGGCCGGCGGGGCCGGGCTGGTCGCCCTCGGGGGCCGGCGCCGCCGCGCCGTCACCGCCGCCGGGGCCGCCCTGGTCCTGGCCGGGTCGGCCTGCGAGCGCTGGGCGGTCTACAAGGCCGGGTTCCAGTCGGCCCGCGACCCCCGCTACATCGTCGAGCCGCAGCGGGCCCGGATGGCCGAGCGGGAGCGCGAGCAACTCAAGCGATAAGGGCGGTTCGCGCCGTCTCAGAATATTGTAGAGGATTCGCGAGACCCGCCTGGTGAAAGAGGATTTGCGGCTTCGGCGTCGATCGTTACATGATCCGCCAGATCACCAGCGCTAGCCGGGGGAGGGGCTCGGATTGACAAGGCTGCTCGCGTACCTGCCGCGGGGCAACACCCTTGACGACAGGGCGTGGCACAAACGGCACGTGTTCCTGCAGGCACTACTGCTGTTGCACCTGCCGCTGCTGTTCGCGTTCGGGGTGTGGAGAGGCCGGACCGTCTGGGACACGCTGGTCGTGCTCAGCGTCCCGGCCGCCTGCCTGGTCATGGGCCGGCTGGTCACCCAGCGCCGGGTCGCCTCGGTGTTCATCACCGCCGGGCTCACCTACTGCTCGGCGGTGCTGGTGAGCTTCTCCGGCGGCTCGATCGAGGCCCACTTCCACTTCTTCATCATGATCGGCTTCATCGCCCTCTACCAGGACTGGGTGCCGTTCCTGTGGAACGTGGTCTTCACCGTGCTCAGCCACGGAATCGGGTCGGCGCTGCGGACCGACCTGATCTTCACCCACCCGGCCGGGCAGACCAGCCCCTGGGTCTGGTCGGCCATCCACGGGATCGCCGTGCTGGCCGCCTGCTGCGGCGTGGTCATCTTCTGGGAGACGACCGAGCGCGAGCAGCGCAAGACCCTGGACCTGACCAGGCAGCTGGCCGACGCCGAGATCACCCGGCGCCGCTTCACCTCCGACCTGCTGGTCAACCTGGCCCGGCGCAACCAGAGCCTGCTCTACCGGCAGCTCGGGCTGATCAACCAGCTCGAGGACCAGGAGGAGGACCCGGACGCGCTGGCCGACCTGTTCCGGCTCGACCACCTGGCCACCCGCATCCGGCGCAACGCCGAGAGCCTGCTGGTGCTGTCGGGCGAGGAGCCGCCCCGGACCTGGGGCCGGCCGGTGCCGCTGGTCGACGTGGTCCGGGCGGCCATCGCCGAGACCGAGGACCTGGACCGGGTGGTGTTCGCGGTCGACGAGCGGCTGGCCGTGTTCGGCAACGCCGTGGCCGACCTCACCCACCTGGTGGCCGAGCTGGTCGAGAACGCCGTCCACTTCTCGCCCCCCGAGGCCAGCGTGATCATCCGGACCCGCCCCTATCTCCAGACCCAGGGCGCGCACGTGCTCACGGTCGAGGACTGGGGCGTCGGCATGCGGGCCGAGGACATCGAGGCGGCCAACGACCTGCTGGCCGCCCCCCGCGACGTCGACCTGTCGGTGTCCCAGCGGCTGGGGCTGCACGTGGTCGCCCGGCTCGCCCAGCGCCACGGCATCGAGGTGGCCCTGACCCCGACCCCCGGCTGCGGCGTGACCGCGGCCGTGGTCCTCCCGCCGGCGCTGTTCTCCGACCCCGACGCCGTCCCCGACGCCGTCCCCGACGAGATCTACGCCGACGAGGACGAGGTCCCGGCCAGCGTCGTCCCGGCCGTCATGGCCGCCTCCACGGCCACCCCCGCGGCCGACCTCCCGGCCCCGGCGGCCCCGCCGAGCTGGCCGCCGGCCGAGCGCTGGATCGACCTCACCGACGACTCCGGGCCCGCCCCGGCCGGCAACGGCCACGGCGGCAACGGCGAGCATGGCCCGCCCGGGTACGCCGACCCGCAGCGGCCGGCGGCCTACGCCGACCAGCAGCCGCCCGGCCCCGGCTCCGGCTCGGCGGCCGGCGAGCAGCCCGACTGGTCGGGCTGGTGGGAACCGTCCCCCAGCGACCTGGACGGTGAGCCGATCTCCCCGATCGCAGCCCGCCCCCCGCTGTCCGAGCGGGTCCAGGCCCCCGAGCGGGTCCCCCCGCTGTCCGAACGGTTCCAGGCCCCGTCCGAGCGGGTCCAGACCCCCTCCTCGGGCACGCCGGAGCCTCCCCCGCGGATGCCCGGGCCCCCGGATTGGGAGGGTAGCCCGATGCCGGAGCGGGCGGCGCGGATTGTCCACAGCCCCCCGACCCACCACGGCCCTCCGACCCACGGCTCCCCGGCCCACGGCGCTGGGCGGGCGGCCGAGGCCGACGAGGCGGCGCCGGCGGCCGACGGGTTGTTGCTGTCGCGGCGGGTGCCCCAGGCCCACCTGGCTCCTGAGCTGCGCCGCCGCGGACAGGGGCAGGAGGCGGCGGCGGCCAGGGCCGACGGGTCGCTGCCCGACGCCACCGAGGCAAGGGCCGCGCTGTCGCGCTACCAGGCCAGCCGCCAGGCGGCCAGGGCCGTGGTCGACGAGAGCGGGGCCCCGGCCGGCCGGGCCGACGAGGGCGGTCCCGAGCACCCGGCGAGCGACGGGGGGTGGTCGTGACCGCTGCCGGCACCATCGACGGGCGTCAGCTCGACTGGCTGCTGGACGACTTCATCCGCAGCACCGCCGGGGCCCGCCACGCCCTGGTCGTGTCCGCCGACGGCCTCCGCCTGGCCGCCTCCCAGGGCATCGACGAGGCCCTCGGCGACCAGCTGGCCGCGGTCACCTCCGGGCTGCTCAGCCTGGCCCAGGGGGTGGCCAGCTCGTTCCAGGCCGGGCCGGTCCGCCAGACCATCGTCGAGATGGCCGGCGGCTACCTGTTCGTGACCTCGATCAGCGCGGGCTCGATGCTGGCCGTGCTGGCCGAGCGGAGCTGCGACATGGGCATGATCGGCTACGAGATGACCCTGCTGGCGGCCCGGGTCGGGCACATGCTGACCCCGGACCGGCGCCCGGTCGCGGGGCCACCCGATCGGGCCAGACCATGACCCCGGACGAGCGAGGGCACGTCGGCCGGGTGGTGCCGGTCTACGCGTTCACCCGTGGCCGGACCCGCGCCGCCGGCCAGGAGCTCCCGCTGGAGGCGGTGGTCACGACCACCGGACTGTCCCTCAACTCCGGCGCCTCCCTCCAGATGGAGTCGCGGGCCATCGTCGAGATGTGCGCCCGGCCCAAGTCCCTGGCCGAGGTCGGCGCCGCCCTGCGGGTGCCGGTCGGGGTGGCCAGGGTGCTCGTCGGCGACCTCGCCAACGGCGGCTACCTGGAGGTCCACCTGCCAAGAACCGCCGACGGCGACGGCGGCCCCGGTCATGAAATCTTGGGAAGGCTGCTCGATGGACTCCGTTCGCGTTGATTCCCGGCGGCCACCGCCGCCCGCCGGCCGGGAGCTGATCCCGCTCAAGGTCCTGGTCGCCGGCGGGTTCGGTGCCGGCAAGACGACCTTTGTCGGGGCGGTGTCGGAGATCCCGCCGCTGACCACCGAACAGCACATGACCTCGCTGTCGGTCGGGGTCGACGACACCGCCATGGTGCCCGACAAGACGACGACCACAGTGGCGATGGACTTCGGCCGCATCACCGTCGACGAGCAGCTGATCCTGTACCTGTTCGGCACCCCCGGCCAGTCCCGCTTCTGGTTCATGTGGGACGAGCTGGCCAAAGGCGCGGTCGGGGCGGTGATCCTGGTCGACCTGCGCCGGATCGACGACTGCTTCCCGGCGATCGACTACTTCGAGGACCGGGAGCTGCCGTTTGTGATCGCGGCCAACGCCTTCCCCGGAACCGAGGTCTTTCCCGACCAGGCGGTGCGCGACGCCCTGGCCCTGCCCGAGGGCTGCCCGCTGGTGCGCATGGACGCCCGCGAGCCCCGCTCGTGCATGGACGCGCTCGTGGCCCTGGTCGAGCACGCCCTGGTCCGCAGCCTCGGCTAGACCAATGGGCACCTGCGGGAACTTTGCCCGGACGATCGTTGCTGGGCACTTGGGCCGATGTTAGAGTCCGCGCACGCTCGCGGGTTTGCGGCGAAGGAGGTCGGAATGGCCAGCTACGCGGAGCAGGTCGGCGAACGGCTCCGCAACATCCGCCTGCAGAAGGGCCTCTCCCTCCACGACGTCGAGGAGCGTTCCGACAAGGAGTTCAAGGCCAGCGTCCTGGGCGCCTACGAGCGCGGCGAGCGCAGCATCTCGGTGCCCCGGCTGCAGCGGCTGGCCATCTTCTACGGGGTCCCGGTCGACCACCTGCTGCCCAAGCTCGGCCCGGAGGTCAGTGAGGCGGCCACCGGCGGTGGTGGCGGCGGCAACGACGAGGCGGTCTGCATCGACCTGGAGGCGCTGGAGTCCAGGAGCGAGCCCGAGGCCCAGACCCTCAACCGCTACCTGGCCCTGATCCAGACCCAGCGGGGCGACTTCAACGGCAAGGTGCTCACCATCCGGCGTGACGACGTGCGGGTGCTAGCCGCTATCCTCGACCAGTCCCCAGGAGGCCTGATCGAGCGGCTGGACGACCTCGGCCTCCGCCGACCGTCGTTCGGCTGAACGGCGCTGCACCGGAGGTGACCGTGGCCCGACCCCTGACCGTGGCCGGGATCTTCGCCCACCCCGACGACGAGACGTGGTCGCTCGCCGGGTCGTTCGCGCTGCTGGTGCCCAAGGGCGTCCGAGGGGCGGTCTGGACCGCCACCCGGGGCCAGGCCGGCCAGATCGCCGAGGAGTCCGGGGCCACCCGCGAGACCCTGGCCGAGGTCCGCGAGGGCGAGGAGCGGGCGGCCATGGCCGTGGTCGGGGTCGAGCGGGTCTTCTTCGGCGACCTGGTCGACGGCGAGGTCGAGCAGGCCGACCGGGACGCCCTGGCCAGGGAGATCCACGGGTTCCTGGAGCGCGAGCAGCCCGACGTGGTCGTGACCATGGAGCCGGCCGGGGTCACCGCCCACCCCGACCACATGGCCGTCTCGGCCGCCACCCAGGCCGCCTTCGGCGCGTACGCGGCCGGGCCGCGGGAGCGCGAGCCCCGCTTCTACTACTGGGGCGCCCCCGTCTCCGACATGACCGGCTGGCGGACGCTGGGCCAGGCCAGCGGCTTCGAGCTGCCCGGCGCGGACGACCCGTACGGGACCAAGGGCACCCCCGACGAGCAGTTCACCTGCACGGTCGACACCTCCGCGGTGGCCGAGCAGGCCTGGCGGGCCCTGTGCCAGCACCGCACCCAGGCCGGCGACGTCTGGTACCGGCTGCTCGGCCACCAGGAGAACTGGCGGACGGTGTTCAGCCGCTCCCAGTACATCCGCGTCCACCCGGCCCCCCGTCCCGGCGACCCGCCCGAGACCTCCCTGGTGGAGGCGTTCGGCAATGGCTGAGCCAACCGCACCCGCGGCGCCCAAGGTGGCCTTCAAGACCCTCGGCTGCCGGCTCAACCAGGCCGAGAGCGAGCAGGCCCTTGAGGCGCTGGGGGCGCGGGGGTTCGACCTGGCCCACGCCGGCGAGGCCCCCGACGTGGTGGTGATCAACACCTGCACCGTGACCCGGGAGTCGACCGCCTCCTCGCGCCGCCTGATCCGCAAGACGGCCGAGGCCAACCCGCAGGCCACCGTGGTCGTCACCGGCTGCTACGCGGTCGCCGACCCCGAGGCCGTCCGGGCCATCCCCGGGGTCGACCTGGTGGTCGACAACGACGGCAAGGACCGCCTGGCCGAGCTGGTCACGGCCGTGCCCGGGGTCCGCCGGCTGCCGCTGGTGACGCGGCCGGCCCCGGTCGAGCGGCTGCGCACCCGGGTGGCCATCAAGGCCCAGACCGGCTGCGACGAGTGGTGCACCTTCTGCATCATCCCCATGACCCGCGGCCCGCTGCGCTCCTACCCCGAGGAGCAGATCGTCGACGACGTCCGCCGCCAGGTCGGCCGGGGCGTCCGCGAGGTCGTGCTCACCGGCGTCCACCTGGGCAAGTACGGCGACGACCGGGGCGAGCAGGACGCCCTGGCCCGGCTGGTCGACCGGCTGACGGCGGTGGAGGGGCTGCTGCGCCTGCGCCTGTCCAGCGTGCTGCCGGTCCAGGTGACCCCGGCGCTGGTGGCCAGGGTCCGCGACGACCCCAAGGTCTGCCGCCACCTGCACATCCCCCTCCAGGCCGGCCACGACGAGGTGCTGGCGGCCATGCACCGCCCCTACCGGATCGCCGAGTTCCTCGACCGGGTCGGGCACGCCCAGGCCGAGATCCCCGGCCTTGGGCTGTCCACCGACGTGATCGTCGGGTTCCCGGGCGAGACCCGCGAGCAGTTCGACGCCACCCTGGCCGTGGTCGAGCGGGTCGGCTTCTCCAAGCTGCACGTGTTCCGCTACTCCCAGCGGCCCGACACCCCGGCCGCGACCATGGACGGCCAGATCGACGACGCCGAGAAGAAGGCGAGGGCCCGCGAGCTGATCGCCCTCGGCAACGAGCTGCGCCGCCGCTTCCACGAGGACCACGTCGGGCGGCCGATCTCGGTGCTGGTCGAGGCGGCCGCCGACGGCCTGGCCGAGGGGACCAGCGACAACTACATCAAGGTCCGCTTCCCGGGCGGTCCCGAGCTGGTCGACCAGGTGGTGACCGTGCGAGGCTTGCGCGCCGACACCGAGGGCATGGAGGCCGAACTGCAATGACCGACCCCGACTGCCTGTTCTGCAAGATCGTGTCCAAGGACGTGCCGGCCCAGCTGGTGCTGGACCGCGACGACGTGCTCGCCTTCCGCGACGTCAACCCCCAGGCGCCGACCCACGTCCTGGTCATCCCCAAGCAGCACGTGGCCAGCCTCGAGGCGGTGCCCGACGACGGCGGGCAGCTGCTGGCCAGCCTGGTCGCGGCCTGCAACGAGGTCGCCCGCGAGGACGGCGTGGCCGGGGCCTACCGGCTGGTCACCAACATCGGCCGGGGCGCGGGCCAGTCCGTCGACCACCTGCACCTGCACGTGCTGGGCGGCCGCGGCATGACCTGGCCCCCCGGCTAGCCGGCCGTGGCCACCACCGCCCCCTACGGCTCCTGGAGCTCGCCGATCAGCGCCGAGCTGGTCGCCGCCGGCGGGGTGTCGCTGGACGAGGTCCGGGTCGAGGGCCAGGCCGTCTACTGGGTCGAGGGCCGGCCGGTGGAAGGAGGCCGCCAGGTCGTCTGCCGGGCCGAGCCCGGGCCGGGGGGTCGGGCGCCCGAGGACCTCACCGGGGAGGGGCGCAACGCCCGCACCCGGGTGCACGAGTACGGCGGCGGCAGCTACGCCGTCCACGGCGGCACCGTGTTCTTCTCCGACTACGCCGACCAGCGCCTGTACCGCCAGGACCCGGGCGCCGCCCCGGTGCCGATCACCCCGGAGCCGCCGGCCCCGGCGGCCCACCGCTACGCCGACGCCTGCCCGTCGCCCGACGGCCGCCGGCTGATCTGCGTGCGCGAGCGGCACCAGGACGGCCGGGTCGACAACGAGCTGGTCGCCCTGCCGGCCGACGGCGGCGGGGTGGGTGGCCAACCGGTCGTGCTGGCCACGGGCCGCGACTTCTACGCCAGCCCCCGGATCAGCCCGGACGGCCGCCGGCTGGCCTGGCTGGAGTGGGACCACCCGGACATGCCCTGGGACGCGACCGAGCTGCGGCTGGCCGAGCTGGCCGGCGACGGCCTGGCCGGCGACCCGGTCACCGTGGCCGGGGGGCCGGAGGAGTCGGTGTTCCAGCCCGAGTGGAGCCCCGACGGGGTGCTGCACCTGACCAGCGACCGGACCGGCTGGTGGAACCTGTACCGGGTCGGCGCCGGCGGGGCGCTGGAGGCGCTGGCCCCGGCCGAGGAGGAGTTCGGCCACCCCCAGTGGGTCTTCGGCATGTCGACCTACGCGTTCCTGCCCGGCGGCCGCATCGCCTGCGTCCACGGCAAGGGCCCCATGCAGCGCCTGGGCATCCTGGAGCCGGACGGCTCGCTCCGGGACCTGGAGCTGCCCTTCACCTCCTTCAACCCGCCGCACCTGCGGGCGGCCGGGGAGCGGCTGGCCTGCATCGCCGGCAGCCCGACCCGCGCCCCGGCGGTGGTCGTGATCGACCCGGCCGACGGCGGCGTCCAGGTGCTGCGGTCCAGCGAGGACGCCGAGCTGGACCCCGGGTACCTCACCGTGCCCGAGCCGATCGAGTTCCCCACCGAGGGCGGCCGCACCGCCCACGCCCTCTACTACCCGCCGGCCAACGGCGGGTTCCGGGGCCCGGCGGGGGAGCGGCCGCCGCTGGTCGTGGCCAGCCACGGCGGCCCCACCTCCGCGGTGGCCAGCGACCTGCACGTCAGCTACCAGTTCTTCACCAGCCGGGGGATCGCCGTGGTCGACGTCGACTACGGCGGGTCGACCGGCTACGGCCGCGCCTACCGCAAGCGCCTGGAGGGCCGCTGGGGGATCGTCGACGTCGACGACTGCGTGGCCGCCGCCCAGTTCCTGGCCGGCCGGGGCGACGTCGACCCGGACCGCCTGGCCATCCGCGGCGGCAGCGCCGGCGGCTACACCACCCTGTGCGCCCTCACCTTCCGCGACGTCTTCGCCGCCGGGGCCAGCTACTACGGCGTGGCCGACGCGGCCGCCCTGGCCAAGGACACCCACAAGTTCGAGTCGCGCTACCTGGACCGCCTGATCGGCCCCTGGCCGGAGGCCGAGGCGCGGTACCGGGAGCGGTCGCCGATCCACTTCACCGACCGCCTGTCCTGCCCGGTGATCCTCCTCCAGGGCCTGGAGGACGAGGTCGTCCCACCCGCCCAGGCCGAGATGATGGCCGCCGCCCTCGACGCCAAGGCCATCCCCCACGCCTACCTCCCCTTCCCCGGCGAGCAGCACGGCTTCCGCCAGGCCGCCCACATCCGCCGCGCCCTGGAGGCCGAGCTCTACTTCTACAGCCGCGTCTTCGCCTTCGACCTCGCCGACCCGGTGGACCCGGTCCCCATCACCCACCTGTAGGCCGGGGGACCAGCCGGCTGTCCCGGGTCGTGGCCCCGGTGGCCCGGTACAGGTCGCGGAGCAGGCCGATCTCGCCGCCGTGGTGCATGACCTCGCGGTTGAGGTGGGCGATCAGCTCGGCCATCGGGTCCCCGGCGTAGGGGCCGCCCCTTGGCCCGAGCGGCCGGCGCAGGCCCTCGTCGTCCAGGCCGGCGATCCCGTCGTGCCAGTGCCGGTAGGACCGCTCCAGGAACGCGACCGCCTGGGTGGCGTCGCCCGGCAGGTCGGCCGGGACGTGGCGGGGGTCGAACATGGTCGCGTCCTCGGGCACGCTGCCGTCGCCGAAGAAGGTGCTGGCCCGGTTGGCGAAGCAGGTGGCGCCGAGGTGGACCAGTCGCCAGGCGATCGTCGTCAGCGGCGGGGGCGCCGGCTCCGGGACCTGCTGGTCGAGCCGCCAGCGGCCGTCGGCGCCCCGGCGCAGGCTCCAGCAGCCCTCGACCGGCTCCCAGAAGTACTCCTCGTCGGTGAGGCCCTCCAGGCGTGGCCGCAGATGGACCTCCCAGTAGAACTCCAGCTGCCCGACCAGCAGCCGACCCCAGTCCACGCCCACCGCACGCTCCTCTCCGCCCATCCCCGCCGACGGTGGGGATCGTATGCGGCCGCCGCCACAACCCCGCGGGCGCCTGCCGACCGGGCGCCCCGGGGGTCGCTATACTCGGGAACCTGCCGGCCACCGATGGCCGGTTCAGGACGGCGTCCCCGGACGGAGGGGCAAACGGCAAGCGTGCGGCAACCAACACAGGTCCAGGTCAAGGTGCTGGTCCCCGGGAACCACTCGATGGTCAGCCTCCTTGGAACCCGGGACGAGCTGCTCAAGCTGATCGAGGCCGCCTTCGAGAGCACCGTCTTCGTCCGCGGCAACGAGATCACCATCACCGGCGAACAGGCCGACGCCGAACGGGTCGCCCGCCTCTTCGAGGAGCTCATCACCCTGCTCGAGCGGGGCGACGCCCTCACCGCCGACACCGTCGGCCGCTCGATCGACATCATCCGCGGCGACGGCACGGCCCGCCCCTCGGTGGTCTTCGGTGACTCGGTCCTGACCAGCCGGGGCCGCTCCATCAAGCCCAAGACGGTCGGCCAGAAGAAGTACGTCGACGCCATCCGCAAGAACACCGTGGTCTTCGGCATCGGCCCCGCCGGCACCGGCAAGACCTACCTGGCCATGGCCGTCGCCGTCCAGGCCCTCATGGCCAAGCAGGTCAACCGCCTGATCCTCACCCGCCCGGCCGTCGAGGCCGGCGAGAAGCTCGGCTTCCTCCCCGGCACCCTCTCGGAGAAGATCGACCCCTACCTGCGCCCCCTCTACGACGCCCTCTACGAGATGATCGACGCCGAGCAGATCGGCCGCATGATGGAACGCGGCACCATCGAGGTCGCCCCCCTGGCCTACATGCGGGGGCGTAGTCAGCCGTACTCGAGTCGCGTCCTGACCCCCGACGGGTTCCGGCCCATCGGGAGCCTGGCCGTCGGCGACCTGGTGGTCGGGTCGAACGGCCTCCCCACCCCGGTCCTCGGCGTGTATCCGCAGGGCCCCCGAGAGGTCTTCCGGGTCCAGACCCAGGACGGCGCCTCCACCCTGTGCTGCGCCGAGCACCTCTGGGCGGTCACCACCACCGCCGCCGACCGCCGCCGCGGCCGCCCCCACCGCGTGCTCGAGACCCGCCAGATGCTCGGCCGCCTCCGGGCCGCCCACGCCCACCGGTTCGAGCTCCCCCTGGTCTCCCACCCGGTCGAGCTCCAGCCCCAGCCGGTCCCCATGGACCCGTACGCCCTGGGCCTGCTGCTGGGCGACGGCTGCCTGACGACCTCGACGACGCCGTCGTTCACCACCGCCGACCCGGAGCTGGCCGTTGCCCTGGAGGCGGCCCTCGACGGCC
>CALGFH010000333.1 GCA_937881255.1 uncultured Actinomycetes bacterium | reverse complement strand
CCACGAACAGCCGGGCCAGCTCCAGCCCGATCCCGCTCGACGCCCCCGTCACCAGGGCCAGCTTCCCCATCCCGGCACCTCGCTCCCGCATCGGTAACCATTGCGGCACGCCGCTACCACGCCCACCCCGCCCGATAACCGCCCACGAGGCCCCGGTCGGGCCACCGGGCCGGCGGTCTGGGGGAGGGTCGCCGCCGAGGGGCTCCGGGGCCGGTGGGCTGCGGGTCGAGGTGGACGGGCGGCTGTGGGGCTTCGGGCGGGCCAGCCATGTCGACCCCGAGGGTGGGCCGTGGCGGTTCGCGGTCGCCCACGGGCTGGAGCCGGGGGCTGGTCAGGGTGTTCGCGGCCGGGCCGGGAGAGCAGCCGGTGCTGCCCAGGTGCGCGGCTGGGCCGTCGACGACGGCTACGACGGGCCGATCACCGTGGCCCTGTACGTCGACGGCCACTTCTGGCTGCGGGTCACGCCGACCCGGAGCGGCCCGACCTGGTCGAGCAGGGGGTGGGGGCGCACGGGTTCGCCGTCCCCCACCCCCTCAGCCGGGCCAGCAGGTGGAGGCGTGGGCGTTCGGGGTCCGCTCGGACGGCTCCCGCGACCAGCAGCAGTTGCTGCTGCCGGGCTCGCCCCTCACCACCCCCGACGGCTACCTGGCCCCCGGCGTGGTCCACCAGGCGACCGCCGACCCGGCCGGACCGTTCGCCGTCAACCTGGTCACGGTCGAGCTGGCCCCCTCCAGGATCGACATCGCCCTGGCCCTTGACGTGCTCCCGGGGCAGGAGACGACCTCGTCGATGGCCAGGCGCCGGGGGGCGGTGGCCCGGTCGGGGTCCGCGCCGACGGCTGGGCCGAGACGACCGACGCGGTGGAGGCCGTCGGCCAGCTGGGCCGGCCGGTCCCGGCGGCACGGTGGTGCTGTCGACCCCGGCGTCCGGGGCCGCCGCCCCGCCCTGGCCGCCCTGGCCCCGGGCGATCCGGTCACCGTGGCCTGGTCCTTCGCCACCTGGTCGGAGATCCTGGAGACCAGCGGCGGCAACCCCACCCTGGTCCGCAACGGCCGGGTCCTGAGCGGCAACGTCGACGGGACCACCCCCTTCCACCGCCGCAACCCCCGGACCGCCGTCGGGGCCACCGCCGACGGCAAGCTGCTGATGGTGACCGTCGACGGCCGCCAGCCTGGCCACAGCGTCGGCATGAGCCTGCGCGCGCTGGCCGATGGCTGGCCGCCCAGGGCGCCGGCTGACCGCGGGCCGGCGCCTCAGCCACCGCCGGCGAGGAAGGCCAGCAGCTCGGCGGCCAGGGCCTCGGGGTTGTCCTCGGCCATGTGGTGGCCGGAGGGGAAGGGGTGGCCGCGCAGGTCGGCCGCCCAGGGCCGCCAGACGGCGAGGACGTCGCCGTACAGCTCGCCCAGGTCGTCGTCGGTGGCCCACAGGACCAGGGTCGGGCAGGTGACCCGGCGGCCGGCCCGGCGGTCCTCGTCGTCGTGGCGCCGGTCGGGGCCGAGGCCGGCCCGGTAGTCCTCCATCATGGCCAGCACGGTGGCCGGGTCGTGGATGGCCCGCCGGTAGTCGGCGTAGGCCTCCTCCCCCATCTGCTCGGGCCCGCCCCCGTACCAGGCGTCGGGGTCGGCGCTGATCACCCGCTCGGCCCGCTTGGCCGTCTGGCCGAAGAAGAACCAGTGCCACCAGGCGGCCGCGAAGCGGGCGTCGCAGCGGGCCAGGGCCTCCCCGATGGGCACCGAGTCGAGCACGGCCAGGGCGGTCACGGCCGCCGGGTGGTCGAGCGCGGTCCGCAGGGCCACGTAGGAGCCGCGGTCGTGGCCGGCCACCGCGAACCGCCGGTGCCCGAGGGCCCGCATGAGGGCCAGGCAGTCGGCGGCCATGGCCCGCTTGGAGTACGGGGCGTGGTCGTCGGTGGTGGCCGGCTTGGACGACTCGCCGTAGCCGCGCAGGTCGGGGCAGACCACGGTGTGGGACCGGGCCAGCAGCGGCGCCACCCGGTGCCAGGTCGCGTGCGTCCGCGGGTGCCCGTGCAGCAGCAGCACCGGCGGCCCGGACCCGCCGTGGCGCACCCGCAGCACCGCCTCGCCGACGTCCACCCGTTCCAGCGTGAACCCCTCGAACACCCGGGCCCCCTCCTCCGCTCGACCGCCGGCCCTCGCCGCTGGGCGATCCTACGGCGGCGGGCCGACGGCCGGGATGTCGCGGGTCCGCCCGCAGTCCAGGCAGCGCTGGTAGCGGTACTCGTCGGTAGGGGTCCGCATGGTCCGCCAGCGGTGGACGAGCGCGGCCACGGCTACCTGACCATCGCCGCCGGCCGCGACGACGGCACGGGCTCAGCCGCGGGTGAGGGCGAGCAGGAACTCGACCTCGCCGTTGTCCTCGGTGGCGACCGGGCCGAAGCTCGGGTTGGCGATGCCGTAGTCGGCGAAGGTCACCGGGATCGAGCCGCTGACGTTGACGGTGTCGCCGTCGCGCTGGACGGTGAGCTCGACCGTGACCGCCCTGGTCGTGCCGTGCAGGGTCAGCTCGCCGTTGGCGGTGGCGGTGACCGTCTCGCCGTCGGCCGGCAGCTCCGCCAGGGTGATCGGCTCGGTCAGCTCGAAGGTGGCCGTCGGGTAGGTGGCGGTCTCCATGATGCGGCCCTGGAAGGCGTCGTCGCGGCGGTCGTCGTCGCTGGTCACCTGGGTCAGGTCGACGCTGAAGGAGCCGCTCTGGACCTCGGTCCCGGAGACGGTCAGCTCGCCGGTGACGGCGCTGGTCCGCCCGACGGCCTCGACGTTCTGGCCGAGCAGGACCTCCTCGACCCGGTAGCCGGCCTGCGAGCCGCCGGCCACGCTCCAGGTCCCGTCCAGCGAGGCCCCGGTGGCGGCGCCGGTGTCGGCGCCGCTGGTGGCGGTGGCCACCCCGAGCCGTTCGGGGGCGTCCTCCTGGACGAAGTTGATGTAGGCGAACGGGCCGCCGACGGCCAGCACCAGGGCCAGCACCGCGCCGGCCAGCACCAGCCGCCCGCGACCCCGGGTCCGGGGCCTGGCCCGGCGCTCGCTCCGGGTCTCCTCCATCTGCTGCACGTCATCCTTCTGGATCGTGAACTCGGTGCAGCCAGTGTGGCCGGGGAAGCTTGGAGTTTCCTGAGTGGCGCCTGTGAGGGTGTTGCGCGGATCCCCGTGCGGCCACGGCGCGAGGCCTCCCTCAGTGGAGGCAGAACTCGTTCCCCTCGGGGTCCTGCATGACCACCCCGTAGTGGTCGACGCCCTCCTCCGACAGCACCCGGAAGCGGGTCGCGCCCGCGGCCACCAGCCGGTCGGCCTCGGCGTCGACCCGCCGGCGGCGCTCGGCCAGCGGGGCCGTGCGGCCGCCGCCGACGTCCAGGTCGAGATGGACCCGGTTCTTGACCACCTTGGCCTCGGGCACCGGCTGGAACCAGACCCTCGGGCCCACCCCGTCGGGGTCGACGATCGAGTCGTAGCCGTCCTCGACCTCCTCCGGCGGCAGGCCCCGGCTGACCCAGTACTCCTGCCAGCTGGCGAAGCCGTCGGGAGGCTCCTCGAGCCGGTAGCCCAGGGCCGTGGCCCAGAACCGGGCCAGCCGCCCGGGGTCGGCGCAGTCGATCGTCACCTGCATCCTGGTCGCCATGGCCGGCAGCCTACCGGGTGGGCGCGACAAGCCGGGCTACCCTGGGGGCGGCATGCGCGTCTTCCTGGTCGACGGCACCTACGAGCTGTTCCGCCACTACTACGGCGTCCCCCCGCACCGCACCGCCGAGGGGGCCGAGGTGGCGGCCACCCGGGGTGTGCTCTGGTCCATGCTGCGGCTGCTGGAGCAGGGCGTGACCCATCTGGGGGTGGCCACCGACCACGTGATCGAGTCGTTCCGCAACGACCTGTGGCCCGGGTACAAGTCCTCGGCCGGGCTCGACCCTCAGCTCCTCGGCCAGTTCGGGCTGCTCGAGGTGGCCCTGGAGGCGATGGGCGTCGTGGTCTGGCCGATGGTCGAGGTCGAGGCCGACGACGCCCTGGCCAGCGCGGCCGCGGTGGCCGCCGACGACCCGGCGGTCGAGCAGGTGGTCATCTGCACCCCCGACAAGGACCTCGGCCAGTGCGTCCGCGGCGGGCGGGTGGTGCAGCTGGACCGGCGCCGCCGGGTCGTCTACGACGAGGCCGGGGTGACGGCCAAGTTCGGGGTCGGCCCGGCCTCCATCCCCGACTACCTGGCCCTGGTCGGCGACTCGGCCGACGGCTACCCCGGGCTGCCCGGCTGGGGGGCGAAGTCGGCCGCGGCCGTGCTCGCCCGCTACGGCACCATCGAGCAGGTCCCCGACGTCCCCGGCGAGTGGGCGGTGGCGGTCCGCAACCGGCCCGCCCTGGCCGCCACCCTGCGCGGCCTCCGGCCCCAGGCCATGCTCTTCAAGGACCTGGCCACCCTGCGGGTCGACCGCTCCCTGCTCGGCGGCGCCGGCGAGCTGCGCTGGACCGGCCCCACCCCGCTGTTCGCCGAGGTCTGCCGGCGCATCGACGCCGGCTCCCTGGCCACCCAGGCGGAGCGGGTCGCCGATTGACACGAGCGGGACGCTCGGTGCAGCGTGCCCTCATGCAGAGCAGGCAACAGGACCCCCGCCCGGCCGCGGCCAGCGCCGACCAGTTCCGCCTGCTGGTCGAGGCGGTCAGGGACTACGCGATCTTCCTGCTCGACACCGACGGCCGGGTGGTCAGCTGGAACCCGGGCGCCGAGCGGATCAAGGGGTACACGGCCGACGAGATCCTGGGCCAGCACTTCACCCGGTTCTACGAGCCGGACGACGTGGCCGCCGGCATCCCCCTCCAGATGCTGGCCCGGGCCGCCGAGGAGGGCCGCTACCAGGTCCGGGGCTGGCGGGTCCGCAAGGACGGCCGCCGCTTCTACGCCCAGGTGACGATCACGGCCCTGTACGACAGCGCCGGGCAGCTGACCGGCTACGCCAAGATCACCCAGGACATGACCGCCGAGCTGGAGGCCGAGCGGGCCAGCCGCGACCGGGAGTACCAGCTGGCCGAGGCCCAGGCGGTCGCCCAGCTGGGCAGCTTCGAGTGGTCGCTGGCCAGCGAGCAGGTGACCTGGAGCCCGGAGCTGTGCCGGATCCTGGGGCTGGACCCCGAGGCCTGCCGCGGCACCCTGGACGGGCTGCTCCAGCGGATCCACCCCGACGACCGCCCGGAGGCGGCCGCCACCCTGCGCCGGGCGGCCACCGACGGGACCTCGTTCCGGATGCAGGCCCGGATCCAGCGGCCCACCGGCGAGCTCCGGGTCCTGTCCAGCTGGGGCAACGTCACCCGCGACGACCAGGGCCGGCCGTCGCGGGTGCTCGGCGTCTGCCAGGACGTGACCGACTGGCGCCAGCGCGAGGAGGAGCTGGTCGAGGCCCAGGCCCAGGCCGAGCTGTCGCGGCGGCTCCAGAGCGGCCTGCTGCCCAGCCTGTCCCTGCCCGACCCGGCGCTGGAGCTGCGCACCCGGTACCGGCCCGGGCACGAGCGGGCCCTGCTCGGGGCCGACTTCTTCGACGCCCTGGAGCTGCCCGACGGGACGGCCGCGCTGCTGATCGGCGACGTCGCCGGGCACGGCCCGGTCGAGGCCGCGGTCGGGGTCGCCCTGCGGGCCGCCTGGCGGGCGCTCGTGCTGACCAGCCACGGCCCCGGCGAGCTGCTGGACGGCCTGGACAAGGTCCTGGCCAGCGACCGCCAGTCCGAGGAGCTGTTCGCCACCGTCTGCTGCTGCTGGATCAACCCCGGCCGGGACCGGATCACCGTGGCCCTGGCCGGCCATCCCCCGCCGCTGCTGGCCCGGGCCAGCCGGGTCGAGGTGGTCGAGGTCCCGGCCGGGCCCGCCCTCGGCATCTACGACCGGCCCTACCCATGGCAGGCCGGCCAGCTGGAGGCTGACGGGGCGTGGACGCTGCTGTGCTACACCGACGGGCTGGTCGAGGGCCGCGCCGCCCCCGGCTCGGTGGAGCGGTTCGGGATCGAGTCCCTGGTCGGGACGGTGGCCGGGCTGCTGGCGGGCGCCGGCGGGCTCGAGGACGTGCTCGACCGCCTGCTCGACGCCGTCCACGAGGCCAACGGCGGCGACCTCTCGGACGACCTGGCCATCCTCTGCCTGGCCCGCGCCGCCGGTGGCGACGGCCATGGCTGAGCGGCCCGAGCCGGCCCGGATCGCGCTGCCCCGCAGCCCGTCCAGCGTGGCCACCGCCCGCCGCTTCATCGAGGCCCGGAGCGCGGCCTGGGCGTTCCCGGGGCCGGCCGCCGACCAGCTGGTGCTGATCGGCTCGGAGCTGGTCACCAACGCCGTGCTCCATGCCCGGACCGAGCTCACCCTCACCCTGGAGCTGCGCGAGGACCGGGTCCGCATCAGCGTCAAGGACCGCTCCAGGACCCCGGCCACCCTGCGCCACTACCGGCCCGACGCCCCCACCGGCCGCGGCCTGGGCGTGGTCGCCGCCCTCAGCGACCGCTGGGGGGTGAGCACCGCCCCCGACGGCAAGGTCGTCTGGGCCGAGCTCCAGGCCAACGGCGGCGACCGGGCCGCCGGCCCGAGCCCGCCCGACCTGCGCGACGCCCCCTCGGCCCCCCAGGAGGGCGCCGCCGGGGCCCGGCCGGTCCGGTTCCCGGGCGTGCCGGTCGACGGCTACCTGGAGCTCCAGGCCCACAACGACGCCCTGTTCCGGGAGCTGGAGCTGATCAGCATCGAGCTCGAGGGCGACGACGCGGCCCGGGTCGCGGCCCCCCTGGCCGACCTGGTCGACCAGCTCTACCGGAGGTACCGCGGCCAGCGGGACGGCTACCGTGACGTGGTCGCGGCCGCCCAGGCCGCGGGCGAGCCGTTCGTCGAGCTGGAGACGACCGCCACCCCGGCCGCCGCCACCGGGGCCAGGGGCTACCTGGAGCTGCTCGAGCACGCCGACGAGCTCTGCCGGGCCGGCGTCCTGCTCACCCCCGAGCCGTCGCCCCAGGTGCGGGCGCTGCGCCGCTGGTTCGTGGACCAGCTGGCCGCCCAGGTGCTCGACGGCGCCGCCCCGGCCCCGCCCGGCTAGAATGCCGCCATGGCTTCCTACAAGGTCAACCAGCAGGCGGTGGCCAAGGCCCGAGCGCTGATCGACGCCCGCCAGTACGTGCTCAAGAGCAGCTGGGGCGACGTCCAGCCCAGCGCCGAGGACGAGAACGCCTTCCTGGAGAGGCATTCCTGGGAGGAGTACGGCCAGTGGTACCTGGCCCTCACCGACGGCGCCAGCGACGACACCAAGGGCCGCTACGCCTTCGTCTACGGCGACTTCCGCCGCGTCCACCGGATGGGCCTGATCGCCTGCCAGTACCGCGCCGCCGAGTGGAAGCACAAGGCGGTCGAGCAGGCCGCCCACGACCTGCTCGAGCACCTCGACGAGGTCAGCGGCTGATCCGTCGGAGCAGCTCGTCGACGTCGGCCGGCCGGCCGGTGGCGGCCACCGGGACCGCGGGCAGGGGCGGTGCCGGGGGGAGGGTGGCGCTGGTCAGCCGCTCGTAGGCCTGGCGGTAGTGGACGTTGGGGCCGCGCTCGTACAGCTCCCGGTAGAGGCTGGCCGCGGCCGCCCGGGCCTGGTCGAGGTCCGGGTCGAGCCGGGCGGCGGCGTCCAGGACGGCCGCCCGGCCCGGCGGGTCCGGCCAGGCGGCCCCCAGGCCGAGCGCCTGGCGGGCGGCGTCGGCGCCGGGCAGGCGCCCGAGCTCGACCTGGAGCCGCAGCGCCAGCAGCCGGGCCCGCAGCTCGACCTCGCGCTCGGCGTGGCGGGCGGCGATGGCCAGCGCCTCGGTGTTGTGCTCCTCGGCCTCGCCGGCCCGGTCGGCCGAGGCCAGCAGGGCGGCCAGGCCGTGGAGCCACTCGCACAGGAAGTGTGGCGCCTCCAGGTCGCGGGCGAGCCGGATGGCCAGGCGGTAGCGCTGCTCGGCCGCGGCCGGGTCGCCGAGGTCGGCGGCGGTCGCGGCCAGGCTGGCCACGCGGTTGGCCACGCTGGTCCAGTCGCCCAGCTCGACCGCGATCCGGAGGGCGTCGGCGAAGCAGGCGGTCGCCTGGTCGTGGTCGCCCCGCTCCCGGTACAGCTCGCCCAGGTTCCCGGTGGCCACCCCGGCCATCTGCCGGTAGCCGATCTCGGTGGCCACCCGCAGGGCGGTGCTGGCGCAGTCCAGCGCCTCCAGGTGCTCGCCCCGGCTGGCATGGAGCCCGCCCAGGTTGTTGGCGGCGTGGACGACGCCGCGGCGGTCGCCGGCCGCGGTGGCCACCGTCAGCGAGCGCCGCAGCAGGTCCAGGGCCTTGGCCTGGTCGCCGGTGTAGGCGCTGATGATCCCCAGGTGGTCGAGGGCGACGCTCATGCCCGCCTGGTCGCGGGTCTCGGTGGCCAGCAGCAGGTGCCGCCGGGACACCTCGGCCGCCCGCGGGTAGGCGCCCTGCTGGATGAGGGCGTAGGCCAGCCGGTCCAGGGACCGCGACAGCCCGCGCCGGTCGCCCAGGCGGTCGAAGGTCTCGCTGGCCAGGGTCAGCCACTCGACCGCCTCGGCGTACGACTTGGTGTAGATGGACAGGTCGCCCAGCTCCCGGCCGCCCGCCGCCAGCAGCGAGCGGTCGTCACCGGCCCTGGCGATGCCCAGCGCCTTGAGGTAGGCCTGCTGGGCGTCGCCCCAGCGGCCGACCAGCTGCCACACCGCCCCCAGGTCGAGCAGGACGTGGCCGGCCGCCGGCCCGTCCAGCAGCGGCAGCAGGCGCTGGTACTCGGCGATGGCGGCCTGGTTGGCGAACGCGTCCCGGGCCGCGTCGGCCGCCGCCCGGAACCAGACCCGCTGCTTGTCGGTCCGCCCGGTGCGCCCGTAGTGGTAGGCCAGGGTGTCGGCGAACTGGGCCAGCCGGTCCGGGAAGGTCGCCTCGATGTAGGCGCCGACCCGCTCGTGGAGCTGGGTGCGCATCCGCAGGGTGAGGCTGTTGTAGGTCACCTCCCGGGTGATGGCGTGGCGGAAGCCGTACTCGGGCGCCGGGTCGGTGGTCTGCAGGGGGGTGAGCCGCAGCGCCTCCAGCCGCCGCAGGTGCCCGGCCACCTCGGCGGGCGAGCCGGCGGCCGGGTAGCAGCTCGAGATCCACTCGGCCCGGAAGCGGCTGCCGACCACGCTGGCCACCTTCACGACCGCCTTCTCGCCCTCGCTGAGCTGGTCGAGCCGGGCCAGCACGACCCGCTCGACGCTGTCCGGCAGGTCCAGGTCGTCACCGGGGCCGGGACCGCGGCCGTGGACCAGGCTGAGCAGCTCCTCGAGGTAGAGGGGGTTGCCGCCGGCCCGCTCGACCACCCGGCCGATGACCTCGGGGGCCGGCGGGGCCCGCTCGCCGAACAGCTGGCGGGCCCGCTCGCGGGCCAGCTCGGCCGCGTCCGCCGGGGCCAGCTCGCCCAGGGCGACCTGGCGGTGGTGCGGGAGCGCGGCCAGGGCCCCGGTGGCCTGGCGGCCGCCGTCGGTCGGGCGGGCCGTGGCCACCAGCAGCACCGGCTGGCCGGCCAGGTCGCCGGCCAGGTGCTCGAGCAGGCCCTGCGAGCTCGGGTCGATCCAGTGGCAGTCCTCCAGCAGCAGGGCCAGCGGCGCCGACCGGGCCAGCGCCCGGAGCTCGCCGGCCAGCAGCGGCCGCAGCAGCTCGGCCCGGGCCGCCGGGTCGAGCGGGCCGGTCAGCTCGTTCTCGGAGATGGGGAGGTTGAGCACCGGCCCGAGCAGCGGCGCCTGCTCGCCGAAGCGGGCGGCCAGGGCGTCCCGCTGCTCGTCAAGGGAGCTCCAGGGGTCGAGCCCGAGCAGGGCACGCCAGATGGCGCGCCAGGGGAGGTAGCTGGTGTCCGGGCCCAGCGACCGGCTGGCCCCGGTGGCGGTGGTGAAGCCGAGCTCGCGGGCCTGGCCGATGGCCTCGGCGGCCAGGCGTGACTTGCCGATGCCGGGCTCGCCGACGATGGCCAGGACCACCGCCTGGCCGGCCGCGACCCGGGCCACCGCGGCCCGGACCTCGGCCAGCTCGGCGGCCCGGCCGACCATCGACCCGGCGGCCAGCGGCCGGTCCGGCGGCCCGGCCCGCTCCCCCATCCCGGCCACCGCCCAGACGTCGACCTGACCGTCGCGGCCCCGGACGGCCAGCGGCTCCAGGCGGCGGGCCATGGCCGTCCCCCCGGCCCCCTCCCAGGTGGAACGGTCGACCAGGGCCTGCCCGGGCGGGGCCGCCTCCATCAGGCGGGCGGCCAGGTTGACGGTGTCGCCGACCACCGCGTACTCGCGGCGGGCGGGCGAGCCGACCTCGCCGCACCAGGCCCGGCCGGTGGTGACCCCGGCCCGGACCGGGCCGCCGGGCAGGGCCAGCAGGTCCATGCAGCAGCGCAGGGCGCGCTCCTCCTGGTGCTCGTGCCGGACCGGGGCGCCGAAGGCCACCACCAGCAGGCTCCCCTTGTCGCCCAGGTCGACCTGGCGCAGGTGGCCACCCCAGCGGCCGATGACCCGCACGGCGGCGGCCACGAACCCCTGCAGCCGGTCGATCGCCGCCGCCGGGTCGGCGGCCAGGCCGGCGAAGCCGACGAAGGCCATCGTCACCGTGCGGCGCTCGTCGACCAGCCCGACCTGGCCCTGGCGGACCCGCTCGGCGATCGCCGGGTGGAGGAAGGCCGCCAGGCGCTCCTCGGCCACCTCGGCCGCCCCGGCCGGGGGCGGTCGCCGGGGCCGGGCCGGGCCGCCGGCGACCTCGGCACCGGGGTCGCCCAGCTGGAGGGCCGGGTCGAGCCGCACCTGGCCCTGGGCGGCCAGCCGCTCGGCGGCCACGGCGCGGTCCAGGGCCGCCCCGGCCAGGACGTGCTCGAGCCGGGTCGCCGGGTCGCCGACCACCGCCAGCAGCACCCCGCCCGCCCCCAGTCCGGCCCGCATGGCCAGCGTGAAGGTCCCGGCGGCGGTCGGGACGTCCCGGAACTCCTGGCTGGCGGCCTGCATGGCCAGCGCGCAGCCGACCGCCCGCCGGGTCGCCGCGGCCTGGGCCCGGGCCGGCCCGGGCAGGGGGAACAGGGCGGTGATGGCGTCGCCGGCGAAGCTGGCCACGGTGCCGCCGTGGCCGGTGACCAGGTCCACCATGCGGGCGAAGAAGCGGTTGAGGAGGGTGCTCAGCTCCTCGGCGCCGTGCCGGCCGGCCTCGGCCAGGGCCGCGCTCAGCGGGGTGAAGCCGACGATGTCGGCGAACAGCACGACGCCCTGGCCGTGCTCGGCGAACGGCGGCCCCTCGCCCGGAGCGGCCAGCAGCCGCACCGCATAGTCGGGCACGAACGAGCGGTAGGCCACGGCACACCTCGACCAAACGGCACGGCACGGACAGATATTGGGGAATTCCCCAACCCGCCGGCAAGGACTACCGTACAGAGATCACGCGAAGCTCTCCTATCGGGACGAGACGGAGGGGGCCCAGATGAGCTGGCAGAACGGCAGCGACATCGGCGTCCAGGTCCTGAACGTGTTTCGTGACGGCATCCGCCTGGAGGTGGTCCGGGTGCCGTTGCGGGTGGAGGACGAGGGCGAGTACACCCTCGTCCCGGCCGAGGCGACCGAGGCGTCGCGCCGCCCGTGGATCCAGGCCGCCTCCCCGCCCCCGCCCCGGGTCGACGGCTGCCCCTGGTACGAGCCGTTCCGGCCCGGGCGCCAACTGCCCGACTGGCTGCAGCCGGCCAAGGCCGCCACCCCCTATGACGGGCTCCCCAAGCTGGCCCGGCCGTCGGCCGAGGCGATCGTGCTCGACCAGCAGGTCGAGCTGGGCGAGGAGCGGGGGCGGATGATCGAGTTCACCCGCTCCGACCCCGGCGACGCCCTCGGCTTCCCGGCCAACGGCTACCCGCTGCCCGACGGGCCGGTCGAGGCCGACGCCTACGCCCAGCTCGTGCTGGCCTGGCGCCACCCCCTGCAGCCGGGGGCGTGGGTCGCGCTGAGCTTCGACCGCTTCGACCCCAACGGCCTCAGCACCGCCTTCCTGGTCAAGGTCACCGGCGACTGGCTGTTCGAGGACCGCGGGGCGGGCTACCCAAAAGCCCTCACCGCGGGCTGAGCGGCCGGGCCGGCCGGCCGCCACAACGCCACGGCGTCGCCGGGGCCCGTCCCCGGGCCGGCCAGGCCAGCCCGCCCGGCTCGCGGTCGCGGTTCGGCCGGATGCTCCCCGGCCTGGCCCCCTACCAGGCCCCCCGACGGCTGATCGACGAGCTGGCCCGCCGCATGCGCGAGCAGGGCGGCGACCTCGACCACCCCGACCTGCCGGCCGGCTACACCTACTTCGGCCAGCTGGTCGACCACGACCTCTCCTTCGACCCGGTGTCCAGCCTCCAGCTCGGCAATGACCCGGCCGAGGTCGAGGACTTCCGCACGCCGCGGTTCGACCTCGACATGCTGTACGGCGGTGGCCCACTGGACATGCCCTACCTGTACGCCCAGGACGGCCGCTCCCGCGGGGAGCTGCTGCTGCTCGGCGACAGCCGGGCCCAGTTCGGCCCCGGGCTGGCCACCGAGGACCTGCCCCGCAACGCCGACGGCCGGGCCCTGATCGGCGACCCCCGCAACGACGAGAACGCCATCCTGGCCCAGCTCCACCTGGCCTTCCTCAAGCTCCACAACCGCGTCGTCGACGACCTGCGGGCCGGCCGCCACCGCGCCCACTGGGCGGGCCAGGAGGGCGAGCTGTTCCGGGAGGCGCAGCGGATCGTCCGCTGGCACTACCAGTGGGTGGTGGCCAAGGACTTCCTCCCCCGGGTCCTGCCCCCCGGTCTGCTCGAGGCCCTGCTGGCCCCGGCCCCGGACCGGCCCGGGCGGCGGCCGCTGGCCTTCGACGGGGCGCCGTTCATGCCGGCCGAGTTCGCCGTCGCCGCCTACCGCTTCGGCCACACCCTGGTCCGGCCCAGCTACCAGGTCAACGCCCGCGCCCCCGAGGTCCGGCTGTTCGCCGCCGGCCCCGACCCGCTCGACCCCACCCACCTGGGCGGGTTCCGCCCCCTGCCCGCCCGCCTGGTGGTCGACTGGTCCCGCTTCCTGGAGCTGGACCCGGCCGCGCCCCCGCAGCCGGCC